>NZ_JBQENS010000006.1:0-276319 GCF_052044465.1 Pseudomonas sp. 22490
AGCCCCAGGCCTTGTTCTTGGCGTTGTAGCTTTCGTTGAGGTCGGCCAGCAGGTTCTCGATGGCCTGGGAGTCGCCCAGCTCGGCGTCGCGCGCGTGGAGCACGGCCGGGGTGCCGTCGGGCTTCTTCTCGATCAGGTGGACGATGGCGTGATGGATCGGCATGTCAGGTTCGACCTTTCAGGTAATCGGCGGCGCCGCGCAGGTTTCCGCGACGCTGCGGGACACGCCGCTGGCGCGCCCGCGGATCGGCCAGTTTACCCGAGGTTGCCGGCTTCTGCCTGCGTCGCCTGGCGTTCCTGCAGACCGTGCAGGCGCTTGATCACGAAGTTCAGGTGCAGGTGCAGCTCGTACAGCTCGTGGTAGTAGGAGAGCGGCACCTCCACGGTGTTCAGCTCGCTCTCCAGTTTCTCCAGCCGCTCGATCTCGCTTCTCAGTTGCTCGGCGTCGGTACCGCTGTCGAGCTTGCGGTCGATGTCGCGGATGTAGCGGTACCAGCGGTAGATGCGCGCGCGGATGCGCCAGCGATACAGCGGGCCGATGGACTTCATCAGCGGGATGAGGATGGCGATGAACGGGATCAGCAGGATGATGTAGCGGTCCGCCAGGGAGGCGATGCGGAACGGCAGGTAGCGCTGCAGCAGCGGCAGGCCGCTCTTGTAGTAGCGCTCGGCGTCCTCGTGCAGGCGCAGGGTGCGCGGCTCGGCGCTGGGGAAGGCGCCGGGCTTGTCGAGCAGGCTGCCGTCCTTCATCACCTCGCGCGCGGCTTCCAGCACCAGCGGGATCAGCGCCGGGTGGAAGCGTTCGTTGATCACCAGGGTGGCCACCGGCGACAGGGTGCTGATGTTTCGTTCCGGCACGTTGCGCGGCAGGTTGAGCAGGCCCTCGCCGACCTCGACCCGCTTGAGGAACGGCAGGCGCGCCTCGTAGGCGGCGCTGCGGCGGAAGTTGACCAGGCGAAGCTGGTCGTTGTCGGCCAATTTCTGGATCGCCGGGTTCTCCGCCGGGCCGACGATGAACGCCGCGTCCAGCTTGCCGGCCAGCAGGTCGTCGACCACCGCGTTGCCGCCGCGGGCTTCCCAGGTGATCGGATAGTGTCCCGGGGCGATGTCGTTAGCCTGCAGGATCGCCTCGGTGGCGGCGCGGGTGCCGCTGCCGTCGCTGCCGATGGCCAGGCGCAGGTGCAGCAGGTCGCTGAGCTGGTCGATGTGCACGTTGCTGCGGTGGAACAGCCAGAGCGGTTCCTGGTAGACCGCGCCGAGGGTCTGCAACTGGCGCGCCTGCCCGGCTTCGAGCTGGCGCTCCTGGCCGCTCTGGACCAGGGCGATGTCGACCTCGCCGGTGCCGAGCAGGCGCTCCAGGTTGTCGCGCGAGCCGGCGCTGGGCACCAGCTTCAGTTCGAAGCCCTGCTCCTTGAGCTTTTCCCGGAGCTTGCCGGCGAACACGGCGTAGCCGCCGCCCTCGGCGCCGGTGGCCATGGTCGCGCTCATCGGCGGCGGCGGGGCGACGAAATAGAACACCGCGGCGACCAGGGCGGCGATCACCGGGATCAGCCAGAGGTTGGCGCGGATCAGGATGGCGAGGTCCTTGAGCAGGTGCTTGATGCGATTCATGAGCGGTCCTTGTGCTGCTCTCCAGAAGGGTATGACGGATGCGGGCGGGCGCACTCCTCAGCGTAGCCGAGGGTCACCGGCGGTCCGTGCGGAACTGCCGGCAGAGCACCCGGTGGCGATGCCGGAAGATGCGGGTGAGGAACCAGCGTACCAGTCCGGCGGCGAATAGCGGGCGCACGGTCAACTGGTCGACCAGCAGGCATTCCCCGGCCTCGCCCGGTGTCGGCAGGATGCGTCGCTCGTGGCGCCAGAGGCGCATGCCGGTCATCGGCGACTGTTCGATGAAGCCGCGGCCGGGCGTCAACTCCAGCAGGGTCAGTTGCGAAGTGCCCAGCGGCAGCAAGCCGAACAGGCGCATGTGGCTGCGGAACAGCGGGCGCCGGGGCACCACCTCCAGGTCTTCGAGGCTGCGGATACCGGGCGGTACGCTCATGCTCAGCAACGGGCGTATCTCGCGGAGTATCCCGTCCACCGAGGTGATCCACCGCCAGAGCTGTTCGGGGCTGGCCTGCAGGCGCGATTCGAAATGCAGGCTGATATTCATCGCAGGCTCCTGCTAGGGTTGTGGGAGGACGCGCTGTCCATGGCGCCCGTGCCGTGCAAGCCTAAGCCAGACGAACCGAGACGTCGAACCGAAGGAGGACGCCATGCTGATCCGCGCCGCAACCTCGACCCTGCTGGTGGTCGATATCCAGGAACGCCTGCTGCCGGCCATCGACGACGGTCCGGCGCTGGTCGAGTACAGCCAGTGGTTGTTGCGCGTGGCCCGCGCACTGGACGTGCCGGTGCTGGCCAGCGAGCAGTACAGCAAGGGCCTGGGGCCGACGGTGGCGGCCCTGCGCGATGAGCTGGAGCCCACGCAGATCCTCGAGAAGCTGGACTTCTCGGCCGCCGCCGACGGCGCCCTGCTGCGCGCGCCCGGCGGCGACCGCCGGCAGTTCGTGGTTTGCGGCAGCGAGGCGCACGTCTGCGTGCTGCAGACCGTGCTCGACCTGCTTGGCCGTGGTCGCGAAGTGTTCGTCGTGGAGGAGGCGATCGGCTCGCGGCGGCCGAGCGACAAGGCGCTGGCCGTGGAGCGGATGCGCCAGGCCGGGGCGATGATCGTGTCGCGGGAGATGGTCGCCTTCGAATGGATGGAACGCGCCGGCAGCGACCGCTTCCGCGAGATCAGCCGCAACTTCATTCGCTGAGCGGCGGTTGCTCGGCCTGGTAGCGCCGGGCCTCCTCGCGCAGCCAGTCGGCGAAGGCCTGGTGGCGGTCGCTCGGCGGCTCGCGCTGCGGCCAGACCAGCCAGTAGGGATAGGGGTAGGGCACGCGGATGTCGCCCAGTTGCACCAGGCGGCCCTCGGCGAGGGCGCCGGCGACCAGGCTGCGACGCTCCAGGGCGATGCCCTGGCCCAGGCGCACGGCTTCCAGCAGCAGGTTCGAGTCATTGATCAGCAGTCCGTGCTGCGGTTCCGCCACGCCGGCGCGCTGGCACCAGAGCGCCCAGGATTCGGTGGAGCGCAGTGTAGGGCAGGCGACGATCTCGCTCGGCGTGCGCGGCAGGCGGCCGCCGTTGAAGTCGGGCGCGGCGACCATCAGCAACTCGTCGTCGAACAGGCGTTCCCGACCGACCCCTTCCCAGTCGCCCTTGCCGATGCGTACGCCGAGGTCGGCCAGGCCCTGGCGCAGGTTCTGCACGTCAAGACTGGCGACCAGCCGCACGCGACAGTGCGGATGGCGCTCGCGAAAGCGCGGCAGGCGCGGCAGCAGCCAGTTCAGGCCGAAGGACGGCATCACCGTGACCACCAGCTCACCCTCCCGTGGACGCGCCCGCACCACCCGCGTGGCGTCGGCGATCTCGCCCAGCGAGGCGCGTACCTGCAGGGCGTAGAACCGGCCGTTCTCGCTCAGGCGCAGGCCGCGCCCCTCGCGGACGAACAGGGCCAGGCCGAGGAGGTTTTCCAGCAGCTTGATCTGCTGGCTGATCGCTGAGTGGGTGACGTGCAGCTCGCTGGCGGCCTGGCTGATGCTGCCGAGCCGGGCGACCGCTTCGAAGCTGCGCAGGGCGGTGAGGGGAGGGAGGTCGCTCATGTAAGTTTTTCTAAAGGATTCGCTGAATTTATCTCGATATTTTTCGCGTTGTGCAACGACTAGAGTGATTTTCCCAGGCGTCGCCCTCTTAGCGGCGCTTAATCATCGACAAAGGATGCCGCGATGCAACTGATCGGTATGCTGGATTCGCCTTTTGTGCGCCGGGTCGCCATCGCCCTGCGCCTGCTGGACCTGCCCTACGAGCACCGGCCGCTGTCGGTGTTCCGCAATTTCCAGGCGTTCAGCCTGTTCAACCCGATGGTCAAGGCGCCCACGCTGGTGCTGGACGATGGCACCGTGCTGATGGACTCCAGCCTGATCCTCGATTACCTGGAGTGCCTGGCCGGCCGCGAACGCAGTCTGCTGCCGCAACGGCCGCAGGCCCGTGCACGGGCGTTGAGTCTGATCGGCGCGGCGCTGGTGGCCTGCGAGAAATCCGTGCAGATCTACTACGAACTGAACCTGCGTCCCGAGGAACGCCGCCACGGCCCCTGGCTGGAGCGGGTGGAGGGGCAGTTGCTGGCGGCCTACGACTGGCTGGAGGCAGCGCTGCGCCAGGAGCCGCTGGCACGCGACGGTGGCATCGAGCTGGTCGGGGTGACCGTCGCGGTGGCCTGGCGCTTCAGCCAACTGGTGGTCGCGGAGCGGGTCGCCGCCAGCGAATACCCGGAACTGGCAAGCTATTCGGATTATGCGGAGGGGTTGCCGGTGTTCCTCGAGACGCCGCCGGTCTGAGCCCGCGAGGCGCCAGGCTGGCGCCCCTCGAACGGCTCGATTCCGCCTGCGCCCGGCCTCGGTTAGCTGTAGGTCGCTGCCGTCGTCACGGCCCGGACCGGTTGTTGCGAACTGCTGTTCGGCGCCGGCCTGGAGGCGGCCCGGCCCTGGCTCAGCCTGGTCCTGAGCGCGGCCCTCGGCTTGCTCTTCGGCATGCTGCTGGGCGGGCTCTGGTTCGGCTACTGGATCCGCCAGGAGGGATTGCAACTGACCCACCTGCTGCTGGTGGTCTGGGTGCTGGCGAACTTCTTCGTGCTCAACGTCCGCTGGAACTGATGGGGACTGCCGGTATGGGGAGCAGGGCGCGAGGACGGCGACAGTGGAGCGAGCCGGACGCCCGTCGATAGCGCGAAGTCGCATCTCGCTCCTGCCACCCGGTCCCTCGGCTCCCCTCTGTTCGCACGCGTTGCATGGGATGACGCAGTTGGAACTGCCCCCGGGCAGTGGCAGCCGGCTGCCTCGAGGGCAGGTGCTCCGGCTGGCTCGGCATGGTCAATGGAGTTAAGCCCCGGGGGCTTCGAGGAAAGCAGAACCTGCGGCATCGGCTCCTTTCGCCCGACTGGGCTCAGCGTAGCTCTTCGGCGGCGGCGACCAGTTGTTCGAGTTGATGGTGGATCTGGGCCCTGTCCAGCAACTGCAAGGGCTGGCGGTTCCAGAGCAGCCGTTCGCCGCTTTCGGGGTCGCGGCCCAGGATCGGCTTGCAAGGGTCCTGGCTGAACAGGTTCTGCTCGCTGGCCGTAGCGTCTCCTTGTCCTTCCAGGCGGGTGAACATCAACAGGTGATCGGTCGGATGTTCTGCCAGATGGCAGAGATGCGGGCCCACCTGCAGGCTGAGTACGCTCTCCTCGTCATTGGGCGTCGGGAGATCGAGAGCGAGAAAAAGCTGGTGGATGGCGGCGCGGTAGAGTGGATTCATGGCGTGTTCCGAGTCACTGGAGGCGGCCATTAGAGCAGTGCCAGCCCGGAGAGACTGTTAATCGTGGTTCTCTTTTTTTAGGTTTTGCCGCTGCCGATTCCAGTGAAAAAACGGCGGCCAATCCTGATAGGCGATGGGGTTTCCCGTTCCTAGACTGGCGGAGAAACATCAGGAGAAGGCAACCATCATGCATATTCAATCGCTTCAGCAGAGTCCGTCTTTCGCCGTCGAATTGCACCAGGCCGCCAGTGGGCGTTTGGGACAGATTGAGGCCCGCCAGGTCGCCACCCCCAGTGAAGCGCAGCAGTTGGCCCAGCGCCAGGACGCGCCGAAGGGTGAGGGGCTGCTCGCTCGCCTGGGCGCGGCGCTCGTGCGTCCGTTCGTGGCGATCATGGACTGGCTGGGCAAACTGTTGGGCTCCCACGCCCGCACCGGCCCGCAGCCCAGTCAGGACGCGCAGCCTGCGGTCATGTCCTCGGCCGTCGTGTTCAAGCAGATGGTGCTGCAGCAGGCATTGCCCATGACCTTGAAGGGACTCGACAAGGCGAGCGAGCTGGCGACCCTGACACCGGAAGGACTGGCCCGGGAGCACTCCCGCCTGGCCAGCGGAGATGGGGCGCTGCGTTCGCTGAGCACCGCCTTGGCCGGCATTCGTGCCGGCAGCCAGGTCGAGGAGTCCCGTATCCAGGCTGGCCGCCTGCTCGAACGGAGCATCGGCGGGATCGCGCTGCAGCAGTGGGGCACCACCGGCGGTGCCGCGAGTCAACTGGTGCTCGACGCAAGCCCGGAACTGCGGCGCGAAATCACCGACCAGTTGCATCAGGTAATGAGCGAGGTCGCACTGTTGCGCCAAGCGGTAGAGAGCGAGGTCAGCAGAGTATCGGCCGACAAGGCGCTGGCGGATGGCCTGGTGAAGCGGTTCGGGGCGGATGCGGAAAAGTACCTGGGCAGACAGCCTGGTGGCATCCACAGTGACGCCGAAGTGATGGCGCTTGGTCTCTACACCGGCATTCACTACGCGGACCTGAATCGCGCTCTGCGTCAGGGGCAGGAGCTGGATGCGGGACAAAAGCTGATCGACCAAGGTATGTCCGCGGCCTTCGAGAAGAGCGGACAGGCTGAACAGGTAGTGAAGACTTTCCGTGGCACCCGTGGCGGGGATGCCTTCAACGCAGTGGAAGAGGGCAAGGTTGGCCACGACGACGGCTATCTCTCCACCTCCCTGAACCCCGGTGTCGCGAGGAGCTTCGGGCAGGGCACGATATCCACCGTGTTCGGCAGGTCCGGAATCGATGTCAGCGGGATATCGAACTACAAGAATGAAAAAGAGATTCTCTATAACAAAGAAACCGACATGCGCGTGCTGCTGAGCGCCAGCGATGAGCAGGGAGTGACCCGCCGGGTTCTCGAAGAGGCGGCCCTGGGGGAGCAGAGTGGCCATAGCCAGGGACTGCTCGATGCTCTCGACCTGGCAAGCAAACCGGAACGTTCAGGCGAGGTCCAGGAACAGGATGTACGCCTGAGGATGCGCGGCCTTGATCTGGCCTGACCGGTCGTAAAAGAAAGACGTCACGAACGGACACCTTGGGGTGTCCGATTCTTGGCTCGGCAGCGGATCCGGGTGGAGAGGCGTGCTGGCTATTCGCCCAGTGGTTCCAGGAGGGCTGCTGTCCAACGCTCCTTGCGCCAGGCCCGGCGCTGCTTCTTGTCGAGGTAGGTCCAGGCGACGAAGCGGCTCTGCTTCTGTCCCTGGGCCATGTCCACCACGCGGATATCGCTGGCGCCCAACGTCTTCAGGCGCTCCTGGAGGTTCGGCAGGTTGCTCGCCTTGGATACCAGGGTGGTGAACCAGAACACCTGCGTGGCGAACGCCCGGCTTTCCTCGGCCATGCCGGCCAGGAAGGCCGCTTCGCCGCCCTCGCAGTACAGCTCGGCGCCCTGGCCGCCAAAGTTCAGTAGCGGCAGGGTACGGGTCGGGTCGAGCTTGCCGAGGTTCTTCCACTTGCGCCGGCTGCCGCGCGTGGCTTCGTCCAGCGAGGCGTGGAAGGGCGGGTTGCAGAGGGTCATGTCGAAGCGCTCATCGACGCCGATCAGGCCCTGGAATATCTGCCTGCGATCAGGCTGCCGGCGCAACTCGATGGCAGCGGCGAAGCGTGGGTTGGCGGCGAGGATCGCAGCGGCCGAGGCCAGCGATTGCGGGTCGATGTCGGCGCCGACGAAGCGCCAGCCGTATTCGTGGTGGCCGAGCAGCGGGTAGATGCAGTTGGCTCCGGTTCCGACGTCCAGCGCACGCAGGCCGGGACCGCGTGGAATCAGGCCATCGTGGCTGGTGCCGAGCAGGTCGGCCAGGTAGTGCAGGTAGTCGGCGCGACCGGGGATGGGCGGGCACAGGTAACCATCGGGTATATCCCACTCGCGTACGTCGTAGAACTGTTGTAGCAGCGCGCGGTTGAAGGCTTTCACCGCCGCCGGATCAGCGAAGTCGATGCTCTGCCTGCCGTACGGATTGAGGATGACGAAGCGCTCCAGTTCCGGGCTGCCGGCGATCAGGCGCGGAAAGTCGTAGCGTCCCAGGTGGCGATTGCGCGGGTGCAGCGGGCTGGCGCTCTTGCGCTCGGCGTCGGGATGCGGGCTGGTCGGGCGGGGCATGTTCTCGGTTTCCGTGACGGCGAGGCGGGCATTATTCACATCCGCCGGAGGCTGGCCAGTGTTTCTGCCGAGCGGCGCGCTCCTGGCCCGGTCACAATGGAAACAGCCACGGAATCACCAGCACGCAGACGAACATCACCAGCAGGGTAAATGGCACGCCGATCCGGACGAAGTCGCCGAAGCGGTATTGGCCAGGGCCCAGCACCAGGGTGTTCACCGGCGAGGAAATCGGCGTCATGAAGGCTGCCGAGGCCGCCACCGCCACCACCATGGCGAAGGGGTAGGGCGAGGCGCCGATCTGCTTGGCGGTGGCGATGGCGATCGGCGCCATCAGCACCGCGGTAGCGGTGTTGGAGATGAACAGGCCGATGGCCGCGGTGAGCAGGAACAGGCTGGCCAGCAGCACGCGCGGGCCGGCGTCGCCGAGGGCGTCGACCAGCAGCGAGACCACCAGGTCGATACCGCCGGTCTTCTGCAGGGCCAGGGCGAAGGGCAGCATGCCGACGATCAGGACCAGGCTTTGCCAATGGATGGCGCGGTAGGCGCCGTCCATGTCGATGCAACGGAACAGGCCCATCAACAGGCAGCCGACCAGTGCCGCGACCACGTTGGGCACCACCCCGCTGACCATCAGCGCCACCATCACGGCCAGGCTGAGCAGGGCGTGCGGCGCCTTGCTCAGGGCCGGCGCCACCTCGTCGATCTCCGCCGGCAGGCTGAGCACCAGGAAATCGCGGTTGCGTCCCTGCAACTGGCGGATCGCCTTCCAGGCGCCGATCACCAGCAGGGTATCGCCCAGGCGCAGCTTCTCTTCCAGCATGCCGTCGGTGAGCGCTTCGTGGTCGCGACGCAGGCCGACCACGTTGAGCCCGTACTGCGAACGGAAGCCCAGCTCCAGGACGCTCTTGCCGAGCAGGGTGGAGTCCGGCGGCAGAGTCACCTCGGCCATGCCGACCTCCCGCGACTGGTCGATGAAGTAGCTGGCGCGGAACGGCAGGCGCACCAGGTTCAGCTCGGCGCAGCGCCGGTCCATGTCCTCCGGAGGGGCGAAGACGTCCAGCAGCAACACGTCGCCCGCCTTCAGCTCGGTGCTGCCGCCGACCTTGACCACCTCGCTGTGGAACTTGCGTACCCGCTCCAGGCCGACCACGTTGGCGCCCAGGCGGGTGCGCAGTTGCAGTTCTTCCAGGGTGCTGCCGATCAACGGCGAGCCGAGCTGGACCTGCAGGCGCCGTTCGCGGCCGGCCAGGCGATAGTCGCGGATCAGGTCGCGCAGGGTCCGCCGTGCCTTCGGCGCGCCGACTTCCGCCGGGCTGGCGGCGTTCAGCCAGTTGCGCGTGAGCAGCATGTAGGCCACGCCGATGGCGAGCACCATGAGGCCTATCGGGGTGAAGGCGAAGAAGCCGAAGCCGGCATGACCCTCGCGCGCCAGCTCGCTGTTGACCACCATGTTCGGTGGCGTGGCGACCAGGGTCATCATGCCGCTGATCAGTCCGGCGAAGGCCAGCGGCATCATCAGCCGGCCCGGAGGGATCTTCAGCTTGGCGGCGATGCTCAGGACCACCGGGATGAAGATCGCCACCACCCCGGTGGAACTCATCACCGAGCCCAACCCGGCCACCGCCAGCATCAGCAGTACCAGCAGGCGCGCTTCGCTGCTGCCGGCGCGGGCGATCAGCCAGTCGCCGACCTGGTAGGCCACCCCGGTACGCACCAGGCCTTCGCCGATCACGAACAGCGCGGCGATCAGTATCACGCTGGGATCGCTGAAGCCGGCCAGGGCTTCGTTGAGGGTAAGGGTTCCGCTGACGCTGAAGGCCATGATCACCAGCAGGGCGATCACGTCCAGGCGCAGGCGGTTGTGGATGAAGAGGGCGACGGTGGTGGCGAGCAGGCCGACCACCCAGAGCAGTTCGAGGTTCATGCGGGCATCTGAGCGGGAGGATGCCTGCGAGTGTGGCAGACGGACGCGGATCGCGCCTTGATCTGCTGCAGGTCGACGGCGCCTCCCCGCTTCGCCGCGGAGAGGCGCCGCGGCCCTGTCAGCCGAGGAGGAGGGCGTCGTCGGCGAGCTTCTCGCCGCGCACCTTCTCGAACATCGCCAGCAGGTCCGGTACGTCGAGGCCCTTGCGTTGCTCGCCGGAGACGTCCAGCACCACCTGGCCTTGGTGCAGCATCACCGTGCGCTCGCCCACGTCCAGCGCCTGGCGCATGCTGTGGGTGACCATCATGGTGGTGAGTTTCTTCTCGGCGACGATCCGTGCGGTGAGATGCAGGACGAAGTCGGCGGTGCGCGGGTCGAGCGCCGCGGTGTGTTCGTCGAGCAACAGGATGCGCGACGGCTGCAGCGCCGCCATCAGCAGGCTGACGGCCTGGCGCTGGCCGCCGGAGAGCAGGCCGATGCGGTCGCCGAGGCGGTTCTCCAGGCCGAGGCCGAGGGTCGCCAGGCTTTCCCGGAAACCGTCGCGCATCGATGCCTGCACCGCCCTGCCGAGGCCGCGACCGGCACCGCGACGCTGCGCCAGGGCCATGTTCTCCTCGATGGTGAGGTCCTCGCAGGTACCCGCCATGGGGTCCTGGAACACCCGCGCGACGCGGTTGGCGCGGGCCCAGACCGGCTTGCGGGTGACGTCTTCGTCGTCGATCAGGATCTGCCCGCTGTCGATCGGCAGGTCGCCGGAGACTGCGTTGAGGAAGGTCGACTTGCCGGCGCCGTTGGAGCCGATCACGGTGACGAACTGGCCGGCCGGGATGTCCAGCGACAGGCCGCGCAGGGCGCGGGTCTCGATGGGGGTGCCGGGGTTGAAGGTGATCTTCAGGTTCTTCGCGCTGAGCATGGTCAGGCTCCCTTCTTGCCGAGCAGGCGTTTCTTCATCATCGGAATCACCAGGGCGACGGTGACCAGCACCGCGGTGACCAGGTTCAGGTCTTGGGCCTGCAAGCCGATGAAATCGCTGTTCAGCGCCAGGGCGATGAAGAAGCGGTAGACGATGGCACCGAGGATCACCGCGAGGGTCGCCAGGATCAGCCGGCGCGAGGGCAGGATGCTCTCGCCGACGATCACCGCCGCCAGGCCGATGACGATGGTGCCGATACCCATGGAGATATCGGCGCCGCCCTGGGTCTGCGCGAACAGCGCGCCGGCCAACGCCACCAGCGCGTTGGAGATGGCCATGCCGAGCAGGATCATGCCGCCGGTGTTGACCCCCTGGGCACGGGCCATCCGCGGGTTGGAGCCGGTGGCGCGGATCGCCAGGCCTTTCTGGGTGGTGAAGAACCAGTCCAGCAGCAGCTTCGCGGCGATCACGATGAACACCAGCAGCAGCGGCCGGAACACGTAGTCGCTGAGCCATTCCGGCTGCAGCAGGGTGAACAATGTCGGCTCGGCGATCAGCGGTACGTTGGGCTTGCCCATGATGCGCAGGTTGATCGAGTAGAGCGCGATCATCATCAGGATGCTGGCGAGCAGGTCCATGATCTTCAGCTTGACGTTGAGCAGGCCGGTGGCCAGCCCGGCCAGTGCACCGGCGGCGGTGGCCGCCAGGGTCGCGCTGTACGGGTCCCAGCCAAGGGCGATGAGGGTCGCGCAGACCGCGCCGCCGAGCGGGAAGCTGCCGTCCACCGTGAGGTCGGGGAAGCGCAGCAGGCGGAAGGAGATGAACACGCCGAGTGCCACGAGGCTGAAGATCAGGCCGATCTCCAGGGCACCGAACAGGGAAAACAGAGACATGACTTCGTAACCGAGTGCGTGAAGGCAGGATTATCGTGCCGTCCGGCCACGGGCGGAACGCCCGCGGCCGGCGGCCGCTTTTTTTACTTGATGACTTCCGCGGCTGACTTGAGCAGTTCGTCGGACAGGGTCACGCCTTGCTTCTGCGCGGCCCCGGGATTGACGAACAGCTGCAGGTTGTCGCTGGTCTCCGGCTTGATCTCGCCCGGCTTCTCGCCCTTGAGGATGCGCACCACCATGCGGCCGGTCTGCTTGCCCATCTCCTTGTAGTTAATGCCGAGGGCGGCGATGGCGCCGCGCTTGACGCTGTCGGTGTCGGAGGCGATCAGCGGGATCTTCGCGTCGTTGCCGACCTTGACCAGCGCCTCGTAGGCGGACACCACGTTGTTGTCGGTGTTGGTGTAGATCGCGTCGACCTTGCCGACCAGGCTGCGCGCCGCCGAGCTGACGTCCACCGAACGCGGTGCCGAGGCTTCGACCAGGCTCAGGCCCATCTTCGGCAGCAGTTCCTTCAGCTCCTTGACCACCACCACGGAGTTGGCTTCGCCCGGGTTGTAGACCATGCCGATGCGCTTGGCGCCCGGCACCACTTTCTTGATCAGCTCGATCTGCTTGTCCAGCGCGAGCATGTCGGAAACCCCGGTGACGTTGGTGCCGGAGGCTTCCCAGCTCGGCGTCAGGTGCGCGCCGACCGGGTCGGTGACGGTGCTGAAGACGATCGGGATGCTCTTGGTCGCGGCCACCAGCGCCTGGGCCGATGGAGTGGCGATGCCGACGATCACGTCGGGCTTGTCGCCGATGAACTTGCGGGCGATCTGCGCGGCGGTGCCGGTGTTGCCCTGGGCGCTCTGGTACTGCCACTTGAGGTTCTTGCCGTCTTCGTAGCCGGCCTCCTGGAGGGCCTCCTTGACCCCGTCGCGAGCGGCGTCCAGCGCCGGGTGCTCGACGATGGCGGTCACGGCCACCGACTTCTGCTCTTCGGCGTTGGCGCCGAAGGACAGGGCCATGCCAAGGGCCAGGGCACTGAGGGGCAACCATTTATTCTTATAGGCCTGCATCATGCGGCGATCTCCTGATTGTATTGGCGCGCTGTAGCGAATTGTTCTGATTGGGCGGTGCGGGTACAGCGTGGCCGAAACATCGCATTTTTCGCGCAAGTCGTCAGCAGGTTTGATGTTTTTTCTTGCGGTGGGATTACCGCTGGGGGTGATCCGGGTAAGGTGTCGGCGTCGGACCGTGACCGAAAGGAGGCGACATGCTCACGACCATCGGCCGTTTTTCCCATCCCCTGGAGGCGCAGATCGCTCGCGCCCGCCTGAAGGCCGCTGGAATTCCGGCGTTCGTCGCCGACGAGCACACCATCAACATGCAGTGGCTGTACTCCAACGCACTGGGCGGCGTGCGCCTGCAAGTGCCCATGGTCTGTCGCGAAGACGCGGTGGCGCTGCTGGCCACCGATGAAAGCGAGGCGCTGCGGGCCGAGCAGGGCAGCAGCGAGTTCCAGTGCTTGCGTTGTGGCGGCGACCAGGTGGCCTGGAAGGTGGACGGCCGCCGCCTGGCCTTCCTTGGGATCCTGCTGCTCAACGTACCGCTGTGGCCGATCCGGCGTCGGTTGGTGTGCGAGGTCTGCGGTTTCCGCAGCGAAGTACCGATGCCTCTAAGCGAGTGAAAGCAAAACGCCCGCCTCTGGGAGGCGGGCGCTGGAGTTAGAGCGCGGCGATCTTCTGCCGTTGCTCGGCCAGCTTGGCCAGGGCCTGTTCGGCCTCGGCGAGCTTGGCGCGTTCCTTCTCGATCACGTCGGCCGGGGCCTTGGCGACGAAGCCTTCGTTGGACAGCTTGCCGCCGACGCGCTTGACCTCGCCTTCCAGGCGCTGGATCTCCTTGTCCAGGCGCCCCAGTTCGGCGCTCTTGTCGATCAGGCCGGCCATCGGCACCAATACTTCCATGTCGCCGACCAGGGCGGTGGCGGACATCGGCGCTTCCTCGCCGGCTTCCAGCACGCGGATGCTTTCCAGCTTGGCCAGTTTCATCAGCAGCGGCTCGTTGTCGGCCAGGCGGCGGTGGTCGCTGGGCGAGGCGTTCCTGAGGATGATGTCGATGCGCTTGGCCATGGAGATGTTCATCTCGCCGCGGATCTGCCGCACGCCGAGCATCAGCGCCTTGACCCACTCGATGTCGCCTTCGGCGGCGGCGTCGATCCTGCCTTCGTCGGCCACCGGCCAGGGTTGCAGCATCAGGGTCGGACCTTCCTTGCCGGCCTGGCCCTTGATGCGCTGCCAGATTTCCTCGGTGATGAACGGCATGAACGGGTGCGCCAGGCGCAGGGCCGTCTCCAGCACGCGGATCAGGGTGCGACGAGTGCCGCGCTGGCGCTCGATGGGGGCGTTCTCGTCCCACAGCACCGGCTTGACCAGCTCCAGGTACCAGGCGCAGTACTCGTCCCAGATGAACTCATAGAGGGCCTGGGCGGCCAGGTCGAAGCGGAAGGCGTCGAGCTGGCGGGTGACTTCCTGCTCGGTGCGCTGCAACTGGGAGATGATCCAGCGGTCGACCGAGGACAGCTCGACCGGCTCGCCGTTGACCCCGGTGTCCTGGCCATCGGTGTTCTCGATGACGAAGTTGGCGGCGTTCCAGATCTTGTTGCAGAAGTTGCGGAAGCCTTCGACGCGGCCCATGTCGAACTTGATATCGCGGCCGGTGGAGGCCAGCGAGCAGAAGGTGAAGCGCAGGGCGTCGGTGCCGTAGCTGGCGATGCCTTCGGGGAATTCGGCGCGGGTCTGCTTGGCGATCTTCTCCGCCAGCTTCGGCTGCATCATGCCGCTGGTGCGCTTTTGCAGCAGGGTATCGAGGTCGATGCCGTCGACGATGTCCAGCGGGTCGAGTACGTTGCCCTTGGACTTGGACATCTTCTGGCCCTGGCCGTCGCGCACCAGGCCGTGGACATAGACGGTCTTGAACGGGATCTGCGGGGTGCCGTCGGGGTTCTTCACCAGGTGCATGGTGAGCATGATCATCCGCGCGACCCAGAAGAAGATGATGTCGAAGCCGGTGACCAGTACGTCGGTGGGGTGGAAGGTCTTGAGGAACTCGGTCTGCTGCGGCCAGCCGAGGGTGGAGAAGGTCCACAGGCCGGAGCTGAACCAGGTGTCGAGAACGTCTTCGTCCTGGCGCAACTCGACCTCGTTGCCGAGCTTGTGCTTGGTGCGCACCTCGACCTCGTCGCGGCCGACGTAGACGTTGCCGGCCTCGTCGTACCAGGCCGGGATGCGGTGGCCCCACCAGAGCTGGCGGCTGATGCACCAGTCCTGGATGTCGCGCATCCAGGAGAAGTACATGTTCTCGTACTGCTTGGGCACGAACTGGATACGGCCGTCTTCCACGGCGGCGATGGCGTCTTCGGCCAGCGGCTTGGTGCTGACGTACCACTGGTCGGTCAGCCAGGGCTCGATGACGGTGCCGGAGCGGTCGCCCTTCGGTACTTTCAGCGCGTGGTCGTCGACCTTCTCGAGCAAGCCCATGGCCTCGAACTCGGCGACGATGGCCTTGCGCGCGGCGAAGCGGTCCATGCCGGCGTAGCTCTGCGGCAGGCTGGGGTCGAGGTTCGGGTTGACGCTGCCGTCGAGGTGGAACACCTGGGCCTGGGCCAGCACCGCGGCGTTCTTGTCGAAGATGTTGATCAGCGGCAGGTCGTGGCGCTTGCCCACTTCGTAGTCGTTGAAGTCGTGGGCCGGGGTGATCTTCACGCAGCCGGTGCCGAATTCGCGGTCGACGTACTCGTCGGCGATGATCGGGATGTGCCGGCCGACGATCGGCAGTTCGGCGAACTGGCCGATCAGCTTGGCGTAGCGCTCGTCTTCCGGGTGCACCGCGACCGCGGCGTCGCCTAGCAGGGTTTCCGGACGGGTGGTGGCGACCACCAGGTAATCCAGGCCTTCGCTGGTCTTCGCGCCGTTCACCAGCGGGTAGCGCAGGTGCCAGAGGTGGCCCTTCTCGTCGTGGTTTTCCACTTCCAGGTCGGAAATCGCGGTGTGCAGCTTGGTGTCCCAGTTCACCAGGCGTTTGCCGCGGTAGATCAGGCCGTCTTCATGCAGGCGCACGAAGGCTTCCTTGACCGCTTCGGAGAGGCCGTCGTCCATGGTGAAGCGCTCGCGCGACCAGTCCACCGAGGAGCCCAGGCGACGAATCTGCCGGGTGATGTTGCCGCCGGACTGTTCCTTCCATTCCCAGACTTTCTCCAGGAACTTCTCCCGGCCGAGGTCGTGGCGGCTCACGCCCTGGGCGCCGAGCTGGCGCTCGACCACCATCTGGGTGGCGATGCCGGCGTGATCGGTGCCCGGCTGCCACAGGGTGTTGCGGCCCTGCATGCGGCGGTAGCGGATCAGCGCGTCCATGATCGCGTTGTTGAAGCCATGGCCCATGTGCAGGCTGCCGGTCACGTTCGGCGGCGGGATCATGATGGTGTAGGGCTGGCCTTCGCCGCTCGGAGCGAAGTAGTCGTTGGACTCCCAGGTCTCGTACCAGGAAGTCTCGATGGCGTGCGGCTGGTAAGTCTTGTCCATGCGAAAGGGGACCAAAGCTGAATATGGCTGGGGAAAATGCGAAGAAAGTCCGGGAGTATAGCGGGGATGGCAGCCCGGGGGTAAGGCCGCGNCGTCCGGATCAGCCGTTGCGTTGGCCGAGCAGGCGACCCAGGCGGGCTTGCAGGCGGCGGCGCAGTTCGGCTTCGATCTGCGGGGCGAAGTCGTCGATGACTTCCTGCAGGATCAGTTCGGCGGACGCTCGCAACTCGTCGTCCAGGCGCTCCTGTTCGGCGGGCGCCAGCCCTGCCGTGGTGGCTGCCGCGGTCTGCGGCTCTGGCGCGCGCGGGGCGGTACCGGGGGAGACGACGTCGGAGAGCAGGGGAATGTTGTCCGGCTCGAAGGATTCGGTCAGCAAGGGCGGCTCGTTCCGTTCGTAGAGCAGGTCGTGGATCGACTCCAGGTCATCGAGCAACTGCTCCGGGGGTTGTGTCGGTTTGTGGCTGTCCATGGTCGTGCACTTCAGATACGCGGCAGGCGATGGTCCTGTAGAGGATAGCCCTGCTCCCGGTAGAAGCGGAATTTATCCCGTGCCGCCTGGCGGATCGCCGGCTCCTCGACCACCAGTTCGGCCACCCGCGAAAAGTTCGGGACGAAGCCGGGGGCCTCGAGGGTCAGGTTGATCAGCAGGTCGCGATGGTTCCCCGGGGGCTCGCCCAGGCCCAGGGCGACGGGCGCCTCGGCGTCTTCCTCGGCCAGGCTGTGAGGAATGAAGGCCTCGCCGCGGAAGCTCCACAGGCGGCCGTCCAACTCGCTGCGCTGCGCCTCGTCGGCGCAATGCAGGTAGACCTGCATGCCCTGCCGCCAGGCCTTCTCGGCCAGGCGGCAGGCGACCTGCAGGCGCGCCGACGGATCGGCGCTGGGGATCACGTAGAAATCGACCCGGGTCACTTGGCCCGTTCCAGCAGGTACTGGGTCAACAACGGAACCGGGCGGCCGGTGGCGCCTTTGTCCTTGCCGCCGCTGATCCAGGCGGTGCCGGCGATGTCCAGGTGCGCCCAGTGGTATTTCTTGGCGAAGCGCGAGAGGAAGCAGCCGGCGGTGATGGTGCCGGCCTTCGGCCCGCCGATGTTGGCGATGTCGGCGAACGGGCTGTCCAGCTGTTCCTGGTATTCGTCGAACAGCGGCAATTGCCAGGCGCGGTCGTCGGCGAACTCGCCGGCCTTGAGCAGTTGCCTGACCAGCGCTTCGTTGTTGCCCATAAGGCCCGAGGTGTTGCTGCCCAGGGCGACGATGCAGGCGCCGGTGAGGGTGGCGATGTCGATCACCGACTGAGGCTTGAAGCGCTCGGCGTAGGTCAGTGCATCGCACAGCACCAGGCGCCCTTCGGCGTCGGTGTTGAGGATCTCGACGGTCTGCCCGCTCATGGTGGTGACGATGTCGCCCGGACGGGTGGCTCCGCCGCTGGGCATGTTCTCGGCGCAGGCGAGCAGGCCGACCAGGTTGATCGGCAACTGCAGTTCGAGCACCGCGCGGAAGGTGCCGAAGACGCTGGCGGCGCCGCACATGTCGAACTTCATCTCGTCCATGCCCAGGCCCGGCTTGAGGCTGATGCCGCCGGTGTCGAAGGTGATGCCCTTGCCGACCAGCACGTGCGGGGCCTGGTCCTTCTTCGCGCCGTTGTATTGCAGGACGATCAGCCGCGGCGGCTGGTCGCTGCCCTGGGCGACGGCGAGGAACGAGCCCATGCCCAGCTCGCGCAGTTTCTTCTCGTCGAGGACCTCGACCTTCAGGCCTTTGAACTCCTTGGCCAGGCCCTTGGCCTGCTCGCCGAGGAACGTCGGATGGCAGACGTTCGGCGGCAGGTTGCCGAGATCGCGGGTCAGGGCCATGCCATTGGCGATGGCCTGAGCTTCCTTGCTGCCTTGCTCGACGGCGGCGCTGTCGGCCTTGTCGGCGAGCAGGGTCAGCTTCTTCAGTTTCAGCGGCTCGGCTTTCTGGCTCTTGTAGCGATCGAACACGTACAGGCCATCGGCCAGGGTTTCCACCAGCAGACGCGCCTTCGCGTGGGCATCGCGGCCTTTCACCGCGAGATCGCCGAGGGCCAGCACGGCATCGGCGCCGGCCAGGCCCTTGAGGGTCGACAGCACGGCGGAGGCCAGCTTGCGGTACTGGCGGTCGCCCAGTTCGCGCTCCTTGCCGGCGCCGACCAGCAGCACGCGCTCGGCCTTGAGATTGGGCAGGCTCTGCAGGAGCAGGGTCTGGCCGACCTTGCCGGCCAGGTCGCCACGCTTGAGCACTGCGCTGATGGCGCCGCCGGTGGCGTCGTCGACCGCCTTGGCGCTGGCGCCGAGCTTGCGGCCTTCGCCTACGGCGAGCACCAGGGTGGCGGTTTTCAGGGTTTCCGGGCGTACGCTTTTAACAAGGAATTCCATGGAAGAGGTCCCCAATACAGACAGTCGGGATGGCGCAAGGGGCGGCATCCGTTAGCGGTAAGCGATTGTTCCGAGCACGATTCGTCCCGAGGACTGACGGTCGCCGCCGGGGCGGTGACGCAGGCAGCGACAGCTTAGTCGTTGCGGCGGGGGTCGTTCCATGCCGAGGATGGCAACCGAGGTTCTACAGCGCCGGAGCCGGGTTGGCGGTGCCTCCCGGCCGTTGCCGCACATGGTCGCACAACTGCGGCGTGTCTGGCACGACTGTGTACGCATGGGAACCCGCGGCCATGCCGCGTCCCTATAATGAACGTTTCGTTCCGCAGGAGTCGCACCGTGCCCGCCAGCAAACCAGTCGCGGATCCCGCCCGGAGTACCGACCCACGCGATTACCAGCGAGTCGGCCGGCCGCTCGGGGTCATGGCCAAGACCTTCCCGGCGGGGTTCGTGGTCGCCGAGCACCGGCACGAGCGGGCGCAGTTGATCCATGCCCTGTCGGGCGTGATCGAACTGCATGTCGGTCGCACGCTATGGCTGGTCCCGCCGCAGCGCGCGGTATGGATGCCGGCGGGGATGGCGCACGCGATGCTGGCGCGCGGCGAGGTCCGCTTGCACACTGTCTATGTCCGGCCGCAGTCCTGCCCGCCGGAATTCCCCCGGGTGCCGCGCGGAGTGATGGTCAGCCCATTGTTGCGCGAGTTGATCGTGCGCGCCGCCGGCCTGCCGTTGTTGTACGACGAGCGCGGCCGGGAGGGGCGGTTGATGGCGGTGCTGCTGGACGAACTGGAGTGGTCGCGGGAACAGCCCCTGGCCTTGCCCGACCCCGCAGACCGACGCCTGGGAAGAATCTGCCAGGCGCTGCTGGAGAACCCGGCCGACCCTCGCGGGCTGGAGGAGTGGGCGCGCTGCGTGGGGGCGTCCTCGCGGACCCTGGCACGGCTGTTTCTCTCCGAACTGGGAGTGACCTTCGTCCATTGGCGCCACCAGGTGCGCCTGGCCGCCGCCCTGCCACGCCTGGCGGCTGGCGAAGCGGTGGCGCGGATCGCCGTGGATCTCGGCTACCAGACGCCCAGCGCATTCAGTGCCATGTTCCGACGCCTGACCGGGAGCACGCCGAGCCGCTACTTCGCCTTGTCCGATTCGGCGTAGCCTTCGTCCGTTGGCGGACGGCGCCGACGCGGCAGGATTCCTATGCTGGGCCCGTTTCCAGACGACCGCCCCGGGAGGCAAGCATGCAACGACTGAACGTGGAATTCCGCTCCGAGGGTGTCGCCCTGCGCGGCTGGCTGTATTTGCCGGAAGCGCGTGCCGAGCGGCCGGCGATCGTCATGACGCACGGTTTTTCCGGGGTGAAGGAGCAGTACCTGGACCGTTACGCCGAGGTATTCGCCGCCGCCGGCTTCGTCGTGCTCCTCTACGATCATCCGAACTTCGGCGACAGCGACGGCGAGCCGCGCCAGGAAATCGATCCGGTGATGCAGCGTCGCGGCTATCGCGACGCGATCACCTGGTTGGGCGCCCAGGCACGGGTCGACGCGAGGCGCATCGGCATCTGGGGAACCAGCTACAGCGGCGGACATGTGCTGGAAGTGGCCGCACTGGATCGGCGGGTGAAATGCGTGGTGGCGCAGGTGCCGACCGTCAGCGGCCATGCCTCGGCGTTGCGCCGGACCCGCGCCGAGCAGTTGCCGGCATTGCTGGCAAGCTTCGACGCGGACCGCCAGCGGCGCTTCGAGGGCTTGCCGCCGGCGCTGTTGCCGGCGGTCGCCGCGAGCCCCGACGAGCCTTGCGCGATGGCCGGCGCGGACGCCCACCGGTTCTTCACCGACAGCGCGGCGCTGGCACCGAACTGGTGCAACCGGGTGACCCTGCGTAGCGCCGAGCTGGCGCGAGAGAACGAGCCGGGCATTCACATTGGGCGGATCAGCCCCACGCCGCTGCTGATGATCGTTGCCGACCGGGACCTGCTTACGCCCACGGACCTTTGCCTGGAGGCCTACCAGCGGGCGTTGCCGCCCAAGCGGCTGCTGATGCTCGCCGGCGGCCATTTCACGCCGTACATCGAGCATTTCGACGCCACCAGCCAGGCTGCGGCAGACTGGTTCGTCCGTCATCTCGGAGAGGGCGGCGAGCAGCTAGCGACAGTCGTCGAATAAATCGGCAAGCGCTGAACGAGCGTTCGCCTCGACGGTCTATCGGGCTCTTGGTTCGGCCTGCGCAGTGACAGGCCCGCCGAATCGCAGGATAATGCCGGCTATTTTCTCCGCGCCATGCCGCCATGGCCGGAAACGCGTGATGACGGGGCCGACGGGCCCCGTCAGAGCCTGGCAACCCAGGAGTGTCCGGATTGATCGTTTTCCGTTATTTGTCCCGTGAAGTGCTGGTCACCATGAGCGCCGTCAGCGCCGTGCTGCTGGTGATCATCATGAGTGGCCGTTTCATCAAGTACCTGGCGCAAGCGGCGCAGGGGTTGCTCGACCCCGGTTCGCTGTTCCTGATCATGGCGTTCCGGATTCCCGGCTTCCTGCAGCTGATCCTGCCGCTTGGCCTGTTCCTCGGCATCCTCCTGGCCTACGGGCGGCTCTACCTGGAAAGCGAGATGACCGTGCTCTCGGCGACCGGCATGAGCCAGAAGCGCCTGCTCGGCTACACCATGGCGCCGGCGCTGCTGGTGGCGATCCTGGTGGCCTGGCTGAGCCTGTTCCTGGCGCCCCAGGGCATCAACCAGTTCGCCCTGCTGTTGAACAAGCAGGACACCCTGACCGAGTTCGACACCCTGGTCCCGGGCCGTTTCCAGGCAATGCGCGACGGTACCCGGGTGACCTATACCGAGGAACTGTCGAAGGATCGCGGCGAACTGGCCGGCATCTTCATCTCGCAGAAGGACCTCAACAGCAGCAACCAGGAACGCGGCATCTCCATCCTGGTGGCGGAGAAGGGCACCCAGAACATCCAGGCGGATGGCAGCCGTTACCTGATCCTGCACAATGGCTACCGCTACGACGGTAATCCCGGGCAGGCCAACTACCGGGCGATCCAGTACGACACCTATGGCGTGATGCTGCCCAAGCCCGAGGCCAGCAGCGAGGTGAGCGAGCGCGACGCGGTGCCCACCGCCGACCTGTTCGGCAGCGACAACCCACGCTACCAGGCCGAATTGCAGTGGCGCCTGTCGACCCCGCTGCTGGTGTTCGTGGTGACCCTGTTGGCGGTGCCGCTGTCGCGGGTCAACCCACGCCAGGGGCGCTTCCTCAAGCTGCTGCCGGCGATCCTCCTTTATATGGGCTACCTGGCCCTGCTGATCGCTGTCCGTGGCCAGTTGGACAAAGGCAAGATCCCCATGGCCATCGGCCTGTGGTGGGTCCACGGACTATTCCTGGCGATCGGTCTTCTTCTGTTCTATTGGGAACCCTTGCGCCTGAAGCTGGCGTCCTCCCGTGCCGGTCGCGAGGTGGCGCATGGTTAAGCTCGATCGTTACATCGGTGTCACCGTCTTCGTCGCGATCCTCGCGGTGCTCGGGGTGATCCTCGGCCTGGCGCTGCTGTTCGCCTTCATCGACGAACTCAACGACATCAGCGCCAGCTACGGCATTGGCGATGCCCTGCGCTTCATCTTCCTCACCGCGCCACGGCGCGCCTACGACATGCTGCCGATGGCGGCGCTGATCGGCTGCCTGGTCGGCCTCGGCACCCTGGCCAGCAACAGCGAACTGACCATCATGCGCGCGGCCGGGGTATCCCTGTCGCGGATCGTCTGGGCGGTGATGAAACCGATGCTGGTGCTGATGCTGGCCGGCATCCTGGTTGGCGAGTACGTCGCGCCCTGGACCGAGAACATCGCCCAGAGCGGCCGCGCCCTGGCCCAGGGCGGCGGCGATTCGCAAAGCTCCAAGCGCGGTCTGTGGCATCGCCAGGGGCGCGAGTACATCCACATCAACGCGGTGCAGCCCAATGGCGTGCTGTACGGCGTGACCCGCTACCGCTTCGACGAGCAGCGTGGCCTGGAATCGGCCAGTTTCGCCAAGCGCGCGCGCTTCGAGACCGATCACTGGCAACTGGAAGAGGTCACCACCACCTTGCTGCATCCGAGGGAAAAGCGTTCCGAGGTGGTCAAGCTGCCGACCGAACGCTGGGATGCCCAGCTCAGCCCGCAACTGCTGAACACTGTGGTGATGGAGCCCGAGGCGCTGTCTATCAGCGGTCTCTGGCAGTACATCCACTATCTCGCCGACCAGGGCCTGAACAACAACCGCTACTGGCTGGCGTTCTGGACCAAGGTCCTGCAACCGCTGGTGACCGCCGCGCTGGTGCTGATGGCGATTTCCTTCATCTTCGGTCCGTTGCGCTCGGTGACCCTGGGCCAGCGGATCTTCACCGGCGTGCTGGTGGGCTTCGTCTTCCGCATCGCCCAGGACCTGCTCGGACCCTCCAGCCTGGTGTTCGACTTCCCGCCGCTGCTGGCGGTGGTGATCCCCGCCTCGATCTGCGCACTGGCGGGTGTCTGGCTGCTACGCCGGGCGGGCTGACAGGCCCGGCAGGCCGGGTATGAAAAAAGGCCACCCACGGGTGGCCTTTGTGCTTCCTTGTCGCGTCGGGCTGTAGCCTGGCCGCCGGCGCGACAAAGGCCAAAACAGCGCGTTCTGCGGACCTGTTTCGCTCACTTCTTGTGAGTGTTCTTCGGCAGCCTGACCACCTGGCTCTCCGAATAGCGGTCGTGCCACGTACGCTTGTCCTTGTCCCAGAGCATCCAGAGGAAGCCGAGGCCGAGGCACAGCCAGGAGGCGATGGCGATCATGAAGCGCAGCAGCGCCTGGAGCAGGCTGATGGCGCTGCCGTCGCGGTTCTGCACGCGCAGTCCCCAGACCTGCATGCCCAGGGTCTGGCCGTTGTGGGTCCAGAATTTGGCGAAGAAGCCGAACAGGGCGAACACCAGCAAGGTCGAGAGCAGCGGGTCGCCGATCAGCGCGCCGCGGTCGGCCAGTTCGCGCAGATGGTCGCTGCCGTAGATTAGTCGAAGGATGCCTTGCTGGTAGACCAGGGTGACCACCATCATCAGCGCCACGCAGAGCAGGAAGTCATAGAACATCGCCGCCAGGCGGCGGATCAGACCGGCAGGGGCATAGTCGCCCTGGGGAGAAAGCATGTGTTTCGGCATCGGCGTGTTCCGTGCGGGGCAAAGCCGGGGATTATACGTCCATCCGCAGCTTGCGCCGCCCACCCGGGCAACGCTTTTCCCCGGCTGTTCTAGTCTTTGCGCAGACCCCAATCATTACGAGTCTTTTCTATGCCGATTCCGGTGAAGCGAGCCAGGAGAAAGGCGCTCCGGCTGTCGTTGTCCGTGCTGGTCGGGGTGATGCCGATCGTCCTGGGGCTGCTCATCCTCTACTGGCAGGCCGAGCGAAGCCTCCAGGAGACGTCCGAGCAGGCAGCCGGGAATGCGGTGCGGCAGTTCGAACGGATGCTCGACAACGCTGCGTTGGCGGCGCGCAAGGTCATGCCGGTGGCGGGGCGTCCTTGTCCCGAGGCCGAGCTGGCGCTGCGCGAGCAAGTGGCGATCATGCCGTTCGTGCGCTCGGTCAATTTGACGCGCGACAATACGATCTATTGCACGTCGTTGTTCGGCGGCTTCGACGAGCCGGTGCGGATCGAGAACTATGTCGACGGACGCCTCCTGCTGATGCCCGGCAACCAGGTCACGCCGGACGCCGCGCTGCTGGTCCTGCGGGACTTCGACGGCAAGCGCGGGGTATTGGCGGCGATCGACGGGCGCTACTTGAGCTACGTGCTGGACCTCGTTGACCGACGCAGCCGCCAGGTGCTGGTGGTCGGTCCCAATTGGCTGGATGCCGAGGGCCACACTCACCGCGACGCGCCGCCCACCTATGAGGTCGCCGCCGTATCGCTCGCTTCGCAGCGTTATCCGTTGCGGGTGCTGTCGGGCTTCCCCGAGGGCGAGGAATGGCGATCGATCCGCTCGCAGAACCCGGCGATGTTCGGCCTGCTACTGTTCTTCGG
This sequence comes from Pseudomonas sp. 22490, assembly GCF_052044465.1. NCBI lineage: Bacteria > Pseudomonadati > Pseudomonadota > Gammaproteobacteria > Pseudomonadales > Pseudomonadaceae > Pseudomonas > Pseudomonas sp. 22490. The sequence goes on from NZ_JBQENS010000006.1 coordinate 24,724, forward strand.
ACTGCTGGCCGGCACTCTGTGCTACTGGCTATCCAGGCGGGTCGCCTCGCCCAGCAGCGAACTGCGCCGGGCCCTGGAGGCCAACGAGTTCATTCCCTACTACCAGCCGCTGAGTCCCGGCCAGGGTGGACGCTGGATAGGCGTCGAGGTGCTCATGCGCTGGCGTCATCCGCGCGAGGGACTGATCCGGCCCGACCTGTTCATACCTTTCGCCGAGCGCTCGGGACTGATCGTACCGATGACGCGCGCGCTGATGCGCCAGGTCGCGGAAGACCTCGGCGGGCATGCCGGGAAGCTGGAGCCGGGCTTCCACATCGGTTTCAACATCAGCGCCACCCATTGCCACGATCTGGCCTTGGTGGACGACTGTCGCGAGCTGTTGGCGGCGTTTCCGCCCGGGCACATCACCCTGGTCCTGGAACTGACCGAGCGCGAGCTGATCGAGTCGAGCGAAGTCACCGACCGCCTGTTCGACGAATTGCATGCCCTGGGAGTGAAGATCGCCATCGACGATTTCGGCACCGGACATTCCAGCCTGGCCTACCTGCGCAAGTTCCAGGTGGACTGCCTGAAGATCGACCAGAGCTTCGTCGCCCGCATCGGCATCGATACCCTTTCCGGGCATATTCTCGACAGCATCGTCGAGCTGTCCGCCAAGCTCGACCTGGATATCGTCGCCGAAGGCGTGGAGACTCCCGAGCAGCGTGACTACCTGGCCGCCCGCGGGGTGGATTACCTGCAGGGCTACCTGATCGGCCGGCCGATGCCGCTGGAGAGTTTGCTTTCCAGCCTGACTGTGCAGGAGGGGCAGGACGCTTCCGTCGTCGCACTTCCGGCAGATCGAGGCTAGCGGCTACAAGTCCATCGGCGAGGGGCAGCCACTCAGCTTCTTCGTTACGGATGGGACAAAAGGCCCGCAGGTCGAGCAGGTGCAAGCCCTGCATCGCCTCTGGCACGACAAAATGCCTCGCATCCGCGGGGCTATTTTTTTGCTTCGGCTGTGGTAGATTTTTTTCGCCGAGCTGGGAAGACAGCAGTTCGGGTAAAGGCAGCGTCTCGACTCCAGCGCTGCCTTTTTTTATTTGCAGGCCGGATCAGATCGCAGACAACAAAAAACCGGCGCGAAGGCCGGTTTCTCTGCTGTCCTGTGCTCCCCCTGGAAACGCTTGGGAAGTTAGGATGGTGCTCGGGAGGGACTTAAATTAGATGTAAATCTATTTTTTATTTTGCAATACCCCCATGTCGAAAGTTGCTCGATAGCCAGGCTCACTTTGCTGGAGTGGTTACGACTCCTACAGATTGAACCGCGCCTGCATACTTACAGAAACCATGTGTTTGATCTAGAGTCTTCGTTGGGTCAGATGCCGGTCAGGAATGCGAGCTACGCTCGGCAGTGCGCAGTTGGCTGAATCGCCCCGGATTCTCTAGACACATTGCAAGCTCATTGCATGACGCTTTTCAAACTCTAGCGGTGACAGCTGATTGTTGAAACCATGTCGGCGTTTTGAGTTGTAGAACATTTCGATGTAATCGAACACATCGCTACGAGCATCTTCCCGCGTGGTGTAAATTTTCCGCTTGATCCGTTCTCGTTTCAGAAGCTGGAAAAAGCTCTCGGCCACGGCGTTGTCATGACAGTTGCCTCGACGACTCATGCTGGCAGCCAAATTGTTTGCCTTCAAAAAGCTGCGCCAATCGGAGCTGCTGTACTGGCTGCCCTGGTCGGAATGAACCATCACCTCTTGCTTCGGTTTACGCCTCCAAACCGCCATCAACAACGCATTAATAGCCAAATCACTGGTCATCTGCGCCTTCATTGACCAGCCAACGACCTGACGAGAAAAAAGATCCAACACCACCGCCAAATACAACCAGCCTTCATACGTACGAATGTAGGTGATGTCGGTTACCCAAACCTTGTTGGGTTCCACTACATCGAATTGGCGCTTCAGCAAATTGGGCGAGGCGACCGCTGGCTTACCGCCGTACTTTCCAGGGCGGCGTCGATAACCTGTCTGAGAGCGCAGTCCTTCAAGACGCATCAGCCTTGCCACACGATGGCGCCCGCAAACTTCACCGACCTCGCGCAGATCGTCATGGATTTTGCGATAGCCATAAACGGTGCCGCTCTCCAGCCAAGAATGCTTGATCAAACCCAGCAGTCGCTGGTCGTCTTTAGCGCGTGCCGATTGCGGCTCAGACAACCAGGCGTAATAACCGCTGGGATGGACCTTCAGCGTCAGGCAAAGCCGTCGAATGGAATAGTTGCCGGCTCGCTGCTTGATAAAGGCGTACCTCAACCGCACTCCTTGGCAAAGTACGCGGCGGCCTTTTTTAAGATATCTCGCTCTTCAGTGACGCGCTTTAGTTCGGCTCGCAGACGACGCAGTTCAGCGTGCTGATCATCGTCCTGCTGCCGTTCTTCTTGAGGTTTGCTGTAGCGCTTTATCCAGGCATAGAGGCTATGCGTCGACACGCCGAGACGGGCCGCTACATCAGCGACAGGCAGCTTCTTTTTGGTCACTTGATTGACTGCTTAGATTTTGAATTCTTCGGGGTAATGCGGGTTGCTCATGGCACCTCCTAATTGGCCTCAGTTTAAGGCAAAGAGGTGTCTACGAAACCCGGGGCGATTCAGAGAGCCCTCAAGCGAAGGCTAAAACCCTATCCACTACTAATCCCAGTGCGCTAAGCAAAGAGTACGGAAGCCAAAAAAGGGGAGTTCAAGGATGGTTAAGTAAGTGCCGCTCGGATAGAGTCACTAAAACTCAGAAAGCAAAAAAGCTTATATAGAGAGTTCAAGTCAAAGGCGCAAAGAGAACCTCCCTTGCTCTAGCAAACGAAATGCTATTAATAGTCGATTCGATATATTAAAATGAAAATATCCCTGTGAAAATTAACGGCTTCCCCAGTCCTTGAAAAAAGCGAAAATCAAGGAAAGGTATAAAAATTCTCGACGGCCAAAAAGAAAAATGACACCCATACAAAAAGAGGCATATATGCAAAAGCCAGAGCCAGGTCAGGCAGAGCGAGCTCCATGCGAAACTCTTCAAGAGAAGCATGAAACCAAGGAAGAGCCAAGCATCTTCCAGTCCCTCGGCATACCTCTAATTCTCAGCGAACCGTTGACCCTCGAGCAGTTGGATGCCAACAGAGCATATCTACTCGCTGATTCTCAGGGGCGTATTCTCGCTGCCAAAAATGGAAAGACAGAGTCCAGTGATTGGAATTGGGCGCAGATGGTGGATAAGGAGGAACATGGAAACTGGATATTCGGCGTTACTTTCAGTTCTCCTCCGACCCAAGAAAGCCCGTCGACAATTTTACTAGGCTGGCCATACAATCATGTCTGGCTTCATTCAAATGGTACCTTGCCCGCCAGTTGGCAGTGGGCATTCTGGGGCGGTGAAAAATACTCGAACTCCTCAACCCCAGACCTCAGGTTCTATCTAGCGAGCGATAATTCTCTTACAACGAGCGACGGAACAATGGCTCTGTGCGAAGACGATGGAGACGTCTATATAGGGAGTAAAACAAGTTACACACCTATAAGATTCACGATCCATACTTTCTTCCTTGCCAACCCTGCCATCTTTGCACTAGGCCAGGCTACCTGGCCAGACATAAGCTTTTCGCAGGTGAACGTGCAGCTAGCGAATTATGAATGCGAGCTCGTGGATGAGAATAAAATAAATTCAATATATAAAAATTTCCGCTCATCGACATCTGTTTCGTATAAAAATGATATTTTTGAGTGTGATGACTTTAGCTTTGCCTTCAAAGCCTATGCATCATTGCAGGCATACAAAGACAGTCAGACCTTGAAACTCCAGCGCGCCTATGCAGTCGGCATACTTTTCGGTGCATCCAAGACGGGAGGGGATGGTCATGCAGTCAACTTTTTCGTCAACTACTCTGGAGAGTTGAAGATTATAGAGCCGCAAAATGGAAAAATTTCGGATGCGGCTAGATGGGATTACACTCCGACGTTCATGATTATCTAGTCCGCAACATAGAGACCCTTTAAATCATCTAGCAGCTAGCGATAAATTACTTTCAACCTCCTGCCCAACATATAGAGTAATCGCTGCATTCCAAGCGTTCAAGCCATTTGAAGATGAGGAGTCAGATTATGGAAAGCTTTCACAAGTTGCAGGTAAATTATTCACTCAAGCAGGTGGCTCTCGTCAAGAAACATAAAAAGACTCTCAGCACCTTGAGCATCAGCCTGCTACTTAGTGTAATTGTCTCCCAAGCACTGGCGTTGCCATTGACAGAGAATAAAAAATCCGCCAAGGACAGTACTCAGTTCTGGCTGTGCGGTGCGGGTTACATAACCGATTACGCGGTTGGCGAACCTTACGCCTCGAATACCATAACCACGAAAATTAAGCTGGATACTGAGGGGTTCGACCAGCCCACAGGGAACTCCTTCGACTCTTGGATAGATGGCACCGATGCAGGAAAAGTAATAACGATCGCTACGTATCCGGGAAACTGGCCCGAGGCTTGGCAAGCGCAGGCTCGACTACTTTCCACCATTCAGAACGCGATTGAAATGAGGAATCCCGTAAGGATCTACACAACAGGGGGCCCCGCGTGCTCCGGCCCTGGCGGTGATCAGGCGTTTTCCATTCGCGTCTGTTCCGACCAGGCGGTTTGCGGTGGTAAAGATGCCCCACCCCATTCAGGGAAAGAGTAACGGACCAGTCTTTGGGGCAATGTCCGGATACCTGGGTGCGAAGCGCTTCACGCCATGCGTACGAAGAGCAGCGATGGCGTGCGACGCTCCGAAATCACCGTTCGGACAGTGTGACCCTGCCGTTTCTCGTGTTATGGACAATGGATATCGGCATGACGTCGATGCTTCATTCCCATCGAGGCCCCCTCTTGCGAGCGCCTCACTTCACAGGCAGATCCTTGGCCCACAGGCGCACTGCCTTGATCCCTTCCATATGAAACGCTTGGATATCCGCTACAGCAACACCGACTAGCGGCCAGCAGCGGCCGAGGTCACTGGCGAACTGGTAATCATGAAGTGGGAGCTTGACGCCCTCGGCGGATTGTTCGACGGGATTTAACCTGTGTGTCGGACGGCTCTTTTTCTGGTTACGCCATGTTTACGCCGCCAGAAACGAAAAAGCCCGCAAAATCAAATATTTGCGGGCTTTTTTGGTGCCTCGGGAGAGACTCGAACTCTCACTCTGTCGCCAGAAACGGATTTTGAATCCGCCGCGTCTACCGATTCCGCCACCGAGGCAATGGCGGCGCAGTATAGGGAGGCGCCTACCGTTGGTCAATCGGGTTCGTGGCGGGGAAAACACATTTCCGGTAAGCTACGCGGCCTTTCGAGAGTCTCCCCATGCGTGTCGCCGATTTTCATTTCGACTTGCCCGAGGCCCTGATCGCCCGTCATCCCCTGCCTGAACGCCGCGCAAGCCGCCTGTTGGCGCTGGATGGCCCGACGGGAACCCTCGCCCACAGACAATTCGCCGATCTCCTGGACTACCTGCGTCCGGGCGACCTGATGGTGTTCAACAATACCCGGGTGATCCCGGCGCGCCTGTTCGGCCAGAAGGAATCCGGCGGCAAGCTGGAAGTCCTGGTCGAGCGCGTGCTCGACCAGCACCGGGTGCTTGCCCACATACGCGCCAGCAAGGCGCCCAAGCCCGGTACGCGGATCCTCGTCGAAGGCGGTGGCAGCGCGGAGATGCTGCAACGCCACGACGCCCTGTTCGAACTCGCGTTCGCCGAGCCTGTGCTGCCTTTGCTGGAGCGGGTCGGGCACATGCCGTTGCCTCCCTATATCGACCGACCGGACGATGCGGCCGACCGCGAGCGCTACCAGACCGTCTACGCCCAGCGCGCCGGTGCGGTGGCGGCCCCGACCGCCGGCCTGCACTTCGACGAGGCGCTGCTCGAGGCGATCCGCGCGAAGGGGGTGGATACCGCCTTCGTTACCCTGCATGTCGGCGCCGGTACCTTCCAGCCGGTGCGTGTCGAGCGTATCGAGGACCATGTGATGCACCGCGAATGGCTGGAGGTCGGCCAGGACGTGGTGGGCGCGGTTTCCGTCTGCCGGGCCCGCGGCGGCCGGGTAGTCGCCGTCGGCACCACCAGCGTGCGCTCGCTGGAAAGCGCGGCACGCGACGGTGAGATGAAGCCCTTCAGCGGCGACACCGACATCTTCATCTACCCGGGCCGGCCGTTCCATGTGGTCGATGCCCTGGTCACCAACTTCCACCTGCCCGAATCCACCCTGCTGATGCTGGTCTCGGCCTTCGCCGGCTACCCGGAGACCATGGCCGCCTACGCCGCGGCGGTGGCGCAGGGCTATCGCTTCTTCAGTTACGGTGATGCCATGTTCATCACCCGCAATCCCGCGCCCCGCGGACCCGAGGACTGATCCATGAGCTTCATGAACTTCGAGCTGCTGGCGACCGACGGCAAGGCCCGTCGCGGCCGCCTGACCTTCCCCCGCGGCGTGGTCGAGACCCCGGCCTTCATGCCGGTGGGCACCTACGGCACGGTGAAGGGCATGTTGCCGCGCGACATCGAGGACATCGGCGCGCAGATCATCCTCGGCAACACCTTCCATCTCTGGTTGCGCCCGGGCACCGAGGTGATCCAGCGCCACGGCGACCTGCACGACTTCATGCAGTGGAAAGGCCCGATCCTCACCGATTCCGGCGGTTTCCAGGTGTTCAGCCTGGGAGCCATGCGCAAGATCAAGGAGGAGGGCGTGACCTTCGCCTCGCCGGTGGACGGCGCCAAGGTCTTCATGGGTCCGGAGGAGTCCATGGCGGTGCAACGCGCCCTGGGCTCGGACATCGTGATGATCTTCGACGAATGCACGCCGTACCCGGCCGACCATGACGTCGCCAAGCGCTCCATGGAGCTGTCGCTGCGCTGGGCCAAGCGCTCGAAGATCGCCCATGGCGATAGCCCGTCGGCGCTGTTCGGCATCGTCCAGGGCGGTATGCACGAGGACCTGCGCCTGCGCTCGCTGGATGGCTTGCAGGAGATCGGCTTCGACGGCCTGGCCATCGGTGGTTTGTCGGTGGGCGAGCCGAAGGAAGAGATGATCCGCGTGCTCGATTTCCTGCCGCCGCAGATGCCGGCCGACAAGCCGCGCTACCTGATGGGCGTGGGCAAGCCGGAAGACCTGGTGGAAGGCGTGCGCCGCGGCGTGGACATGTTCGACTGCGTGATGCCGACGCGCAATGCGCGCAACGGCCACCTGTTCGTCGACAGCGGGGTGATCAAGATCCGCAACTCGGTACACAAGCACGACGACTCCACGCTCGACCCGACCTGCGACTGTTACACCTGCAAACATTTTTCCCGCGCCTATCTGCACCACTTGGACAAGTGCGGGGAAATGCTCGGTAGCATGCTCAATACCATCCACAACTTGCGGCATTATCAGCGGGTTATGGCTGGTTTGCGCGAGGCAATCCAACAGGGTACATTGGCCGCCTTTGTCGATGCCTTCTATGCCAAGCGCGGCCTTCCCACGCCGCCGCTGGATGCCTGACTTTCCTTTATCCAACTCTATTGCTTTGTGACAGGAGTGCTACATGAGCTTTCTAATTCCCGCTGCCTACGCCGACGCAGCCGCTCCGGCAGCCGCTGGCCCGGCCGGCACCGGTTTCGAGTGGGTCTTCCTGGTTGGTTTCCTGGTCATCTTCTACCTGATGATCTGGCGTCCCCAGGCCAAGCGCGCCAAGGAACACAAGAACCTGCTGGGCAACCTGCAAAAAGGTGACGAAGTCGTCACTTCCGGCGGTATCGCCGGCAAGGTGACCAAGGTCGCCGACGATTTCGTCGTCGTCGAGGTTTCCGACAACGTCGAGCTGAAGTTCCAGAAGGCCGCGATTGCCGCGACCCTGCCGAAAGGCACCCTGAAAGCGATCTGATTTTCACCTAAACACATGACGGGGCGCGCAAGGCGCCCCGCGTCATAACGGGCGGTGTCATGCTCAACAAGTATCCTCTGTGGAAATATCTGCTGATCCTGGCGGTCCTCGCCGTCGGGTTCATCTATTCCGCACCCAACCTCTACCCGGACGACCCGGCGGTGCAGATCAGCGGCGCCAGCACGGCGCTGCAGGTCACCCAGGCCGATGTCGACCGCGCTGCCAAGGCGCTGACCGACGCCGGTATCGCGGTGAAGGCCGACAGCCTGTCGAAGAAGGGCGGCCTGATCCGCCTGGTCAAGCAGGACGACCAGCTTCCCGCCAAGGAAGTGGTGCGCCGGACCCTGGGCGACGACTACGTGGTGGCGCTGAACCTGGCCCAGACCACTCCCGAGTGGCTGCGCAAGCTGGGCGGCAGCCCGATGAAGCTCGGCCTGGATCTGTCCGGCGGTGTGCACTTCCTGCTGGAAGTGGACATGGACAAGGCGGTCGATGCCCGCCTGAAGGTCTATGAAAGCGAAGTGAAGAGCCTGCTGCGCAAGGAGCGCGTGCGCTACCGCAGCCTGCCGATCCAGGATCGCGCGATCCAGCTCGGTTTCACCGACAGCGAATCCCTGGACAAGGCGCGCAGCCTGATCGCCAAGGACTTCCGCGATTTCGAGGTCGTGCCCGAAGAGCGCAACGGCCTGCAGGTCCTGCGCGTCGCCCTGACCCAGGCCAAACTGGCGGAAATCCGCGAATACTCCATCAAGCAGAACCTCACCACCGTCCGCAACCGGGTCAACGAGCTGGGCGTATCCGAGCCGCTGGTTCAGCGCCAGGGCGCCAATCGCATCGTGGTCGAGCTGCCGGGCGTGCAGGACACCGCGGAAGCCAAGCGGATCCTCGGCAAGACCGCCAACCTAGAATTCCGCCTGGCCGCCGAGCCGGACGCCCTGAAGTCCGCCACCGAGACCTTCGAGTTCCGCGAGCCGCGCCGGCCGCCGGTGCCGCTGGAGCGCGGGGTGATCATCACCGGCGACCAGGTCACCGACGCCAGCGCCAGTTTCGACGAGAACGGCCGCCCGCAGGTGAACATCCGCCTGGATGGCCATGGCGGCGAGCTGATGAACCGCGCCACCCGCAACAACGTCGGCCGCAGCATGGCGGTGGTGTTCATCGAGCAGAAGCCGGTGACCCGCTACACCAAGCAGATGGTCGATGGCGTCGAGAAGGAGGTCGCGGTTCCGGCGTTCAAGGAAGAGAAGCAGATCATCAGCCTGGCGACCATCCAGTCGCCGCTGGGCAACCAGTTCCGTATCACCGGCCTCGATGGCCCCGGCGAGTCCTCCGAGCTGGCCCTGCTGCTGCGTGCCGGCGGCCTGGCTGCGCCGATGTACTTCGCCGAAGAACGCACCATCGGCCCGAGCCTGGGGGCGGACAACATCGCCAAGGGTATCGATGCGTCGCTCTGGGGCATGCTCTTCGTATCGCTGTTCATCATCGTCATCTACCGTTTCTTCGGCGTGATCGCCACCGTTGCGCTGGCCTTCAACATGGTCATGCTGGTGGCGCTGATGTCGATCCTCGGCGCGACCCTGACCCTGCCGGGCATCGCCGGTATCGTGCTGACCATGGGCATGGCGGTGGACGCCAACGTGCTGATCTTCTCGCGGATACGCGAGGAACTGGCCAATGGCATGTCGGTCCAGAGGGCGATCCACGAAGGCTTCAACCGTGCCTTCACCGCGATCCTCGACGCCAACCTGACCTCGCTGCTGGTCGGCGGCATCCTCTACGCCATGGGCACCGGCCCGGTGAAAGGATTTGCCGTGACCATGTCGCTCGGCATCATCACCTCGATGTTCACGGCCATCATGGTCACCCGCGCAATGGTCAACCTGATCTTCGGCGGGCGTGACTTCAAGAAGCTGTGGATCTAAGGGGACTGAGATGAATATCAAGATCGGTACCATCAACTTCATGGGCATCCGCAACGTCGCGTTTGCCGTCACCCTGATCCTGACCGTCATCGCCCTGGGCAGCTGGTTCACCAAGGGCATCAACTTCGGCCTCGACTTCACCGGCGGTACGCTGATCGAGCTGACCTACGAACAACCGGCCGATCTCGGCAAGGTGCGTGGTCAACTGGTCGGCGCCGGCTACGAGGACGCCGTGGTGCAGAGCTTCGGCGACGCCCGCGACGTGCTGGTGCGGATGCCCAGCGAGGACCCGGAACTGGGCAAGAAGGTCGCTACCGCCTTGCAGCAGGCCGATGCCGGCAACCCGGCGAACCTGAAGCGGGTCGAGTACGTCGGCCCGCAGGTGGGTGAAGAACTGCGCGACCAGGGCGGCCTCGGCATGCTCCTGGCGCTGGGCGGCATCCTGCTGTACGTCGGCTTCCGCTTCCAGTGGAAGTTCGCCCTCGGTGCGATCCTCTCGCTGGTGCACGATGCGATCATCGTGATGGGCGTGCTGTCGTTCTTCCAGGTGACCTTCGACCTGACCGTCCTCGCCGCTGTGCTGGCGGTGGTCGGTTACTCGCTGAACGACACCATCGTGATCTTCGACCGGGTGCGCGAGAACTTCCGCGTGCTGCGCAAGGCCGATCTGGTCGAGAACCTGAACATCTCCACCAGCCAGACCCTGTTGCGTACTATCGCCACCTCGGTTTCCACGCTGCTGGCTATCGCCGCGCTGCTGTTCTTCGGCGGCGACAACCTGTTCGGTTTCTCCATCGCCCTGTTCGTCGGTGTAATGGCGGGTACCTACTCGTCGATCTACATCGCCAACGTGGTATTGATCTGGCTGAACCTGACCAGCGAGGACCTGATCCCGCCGCAGGCCAAGGACACCGTCGACGATCGCCCCTGAGGCGCTCTGGTTCGGCACTCCGGCGCCTGCCGGTCACTCGAGGACTCCCGCTTTTGGCGGGAGTTTTCGTATCTGCGCCAACGAAACGTTTGTCGGGAGCCTGGAACTTGGTGGTTTTTGCCCAGTCCTAGGCAAGGCAAAGGGCGAACATAGCCCGCATTGGATGAAAGCCAGGAGGTACATGTGAACAAGTCGATGCTCGTCGGGGCCGTTCTGGGTGCCGTAGGCGTGACCGCAGGTGGCGCGGTAGCCACCTATAGCCTGGTGGATCGCGGTCCCGACTACGCCGAGGTCGTCGCTGTCCAGCCGGTCAAGGAAACCATCAAGACGCCGCGCCAGGTCTGCAAGGACGTGGCCGTGACCCGCCAGCGTCCGGTCAAGGACCAGCACCAGATCGCCGGTACCGCCATCGGTGCGGTGGTCGGCGGCTTGCTGGGCAACCAGATCGGCGGCGGTACCGGCAAGAAGATCGCCACCGTGGCCGGCGCCGTCGGCGGCGGCTACGCCGGCAACAAGGTGCAGGAAGGCATGCAGGAGCGTGACACCTACACCACCACCGAAACCCGCTGCAGCACCGTGCACGACAGCAGCGAGAAGGTCGTCGGCTATGACGTGAAGTACATGCTCGACGGCAAGGCCGGGCAGATCCGCATGGAGCGCGATCCGGGCAGCCAGATCCCGGTCGACAAGAATGGCCGGCTGATCCTCAGCCAGGGCGAAACGCTGCGCTGAGCCTGACTGTCGCAATGATGCACAAGGGCGCCCGCGGGCGCCCTTGTGCATTTTCATGGAGATGAAAAACCCGGCGCCAGGCCGGGTTCTTCGTCAGCGGCGGATCAGCGCTTCAGCGACGGCGGCAGGTGCGGCTGGATGGTGGTCAGCAGTGCCTTGAAGCATTTGGTGTTGCCGGCGACGATGTGACCCTTCTCGAGGAATTCGTGGCTGCCGGTGAAGTCGCTCACCAGGCCGCCGGCTTCCTGTACCAGCAGGGCGCCTGCCGCCATGTCCCATTCGGACAGGCCGAATTCCCAGAAGGCGTCGTAGCGTCCGGCGGCGACGTAGGCCAGGTCCAGACTGGCGGCGCCGGCGCGGCGGATGCCGGCGGTCTGGCCGACCAGGCTGCGGAACATGTTCAGGTAGTTGTCGAGATTGTCGATCTGGTTGTCGCGGAACGGGAACCCGGTGCCGAGCAGGGCGCCTTCCAGGCTCTTGCGGCCGCTGACGCGCAGGCGGCGACCGTTGAGGGCGGCGCCGCGACCGCGGCTGGCGGTGAATTCTTCCTGGCGTACCGGGTCGAGGACCACGGCGTGCTCCAGGCGGCCCTTGTACTTGCAGGCGATGCTCACGGCGAAGTGCGGTACGCCATGGATGAAGTTGGTGGTGCCGTCCAGCGGATCGATCACCCAGAGGTAATCGGCGCCCTCGCCGCTGCCTTCGATGAAGCCGCCTTCCTCGCCCATGATCGCGTGAGTCGGATAGGCCTTGCGCAGCGCGGCGACGATGGTCTGCTCGGCGGCGCGATCGACTTCGGTGACGTAGTCCTTGGCATCCTTCTCGTTGACCGAGATGACATCCAGGCGTTCGATGGAGCGGAAAATCAGTTCACCGGCGCTGCGAGCGGCGCGCAGGGCGATATTCAGCATAGGCTGCATGGAGAGGTCACCTGGGTCGTTAAAGAAAGCCGGCCATTCTAGCAGAAACCGATGGCGTTTGAAGGGCGACCTGTCGGCCGCATGGTATAAAGCTGACCTCTGCTGTAGGATTTCACACCCTTCAGTAACTTGGCGTTGGAGAGCATCGGCGTTGCTCGACCGTATTCGTGTGGTGTTGGTCAACACCAGTCATCCCGGCAACATCGGCGGGGCGGCCCGTGCCATGAAGAACATGGGCCTGTCGCAACTGGTGCTGGTGCAGCCGGAAAGCTTTCCCCACGGCGACGCGGTGGCGCGGGCTTCCGGCGCCACCGACATCCTCGACGCCGCAAGGGTGGTGGACACCCTGGAAGAGGCCCTGAGCGGCTGCAGCGTGGTGCTCGGCACCAGCGCCCGCGACCGGCGGATTCCCTGGCCGCTGCTGGATCCGCGCGAGTGCGCGACGACCTGCCTGGAGCACCTGGAGGCGAATGGCGAGGTGGCCCTGGTATTCGGGCGCGAATATGCGGGTTTGACCAACGAAGAATTGCAGCGCTGCCAGTTCCATGTGCATATCCCCTCCGATCCCGAGTTCGGCTCGCTGAACCTGGCGGCCGCGGTCCAGGTGCTCACCTACGAGGTGCGCATGGCGTGGCTGGCGGCCCAGGGCAAGCCGACCAAGATGGAAAAGTTCGAGTCCACCTCGATGCTCAACACCGAGCTGGTGACGGCCGACGAGCTGGAACTCTATTACGCGCATCTGGAGAGGACGCTGATCGATATCGGCTTCCTCGATCCGGAGAAGCCGCGCCACCTGATGTCGCGGTTGCGGCGCCTGTATGGGCGCAGCGCGATCAGCAAGCTGGAAATGAATATCCTGCGCGGGATCCTGACCGAAACCCAGAAGGTGGCCCGAGGCCTGTCCTACAAGCGGAGTGACGACTGATGTTCGAACGTGTGCGTGAAGATATCCAAAGCGTATTCCACCGTGATCCGGCGGCTCGCAACGCACTCGAGGTCCTCACCTGTTATCCGGGCCTGCACGCCGTCTGGCTGCATCGGCTGGCCCACGGCTTGTGGACGTCCGGCTGGAAGTGGCTGGCGCGCCTGGTGTCCAATTTCGGCCGCTGGATGACCGGCATCGAGATCCACCCGGGGGCCAGGATCGGCCGGCGCTTCTTCATCGACCACGGCATGGGCATCGTCATCGGCGAAACCGCCGAGATCGGCGACGACGTCACCCTCTATCAGGGCGTTACCCTGGGCGGCACCACCTGGAACAAGGGCAAGCGCCACCCCACCCTCGGCAACAACGTAGTGGTCGGTGCCGGTGCCAAGGTGCTCGGCCCGTTCACCGTCGGCGAGGGCGCCAAGGTCGGCTCCAACGCCGTGGTGACCAAGGAAGTCCCGCCGGGTGCCACCGTGGTCGGCATTCCCGGGCGGATCATCATGCGCGAGGACTCCGAGCAGCAGGCCAAGCGCCAGGCGATGGCGGAGAAGCTCGGCTTCGATGCCTATGGGGTCAGCCAGGACATGCCGGACCCGGTGGCGCGTGCCATTGGTCAGTTGCTCGATCACCTGCAGGCCGTCGACGGCCGGCTCGAGGGCATGTGCCAGGCGCTCACCGCCCTGGGTAGCGACTACTGCGCGAAGGACCTGCCGGTATTGCGCGAGGAAGATTTCGCCGGAGTCAAGGACGAGGACGGCAATCCGGCCGCGTAATGCGCGGCCGGCGGCTTTCTGCTAGCATGTAGCGCCCTGAATTTGCCTAATCCTGAGTAATTTGATCGGTCTTATAGTTGACCTAATTACTCGGATAAGAGCATAATCCGCGTCAACCCCGAATGATCCCGATGGGAAAAGCCCATGCGTCTGACCACCAAAGGCCGCTACGCCGTAACCGCCATGCTCGACCTGGCGCTGCATGCTCAGCAAGGTCCGGTCTCGCTGGCCGATATCTCCGAACGCCAAGGCATTTCCCTGTCCTATCTCGAACAGCTGTTCGCCAAGTTGCGCCGTGGCAACCTGGTGACCAGCGTGCGCGGCCCGGGCGGCGGCTACCAGCTGTCCCGCCATATGTCGGGCATCCATGTGGCGCAGGTGATCGACGCGGTCAACGAATCCGTCGACGCGACCCGCTGCCAGGGGCAGGGCGATTGCCACTCCGGCGATACCTGTCTGACCCACCACCTGTGGTGCGACCTCAGTTTGCAGATCCATGAGTTCCTCAGCGGCATCAGCCTGGCCGATCTGGTCAGCCGCCAGGAGGTCCAGGAGGTCGCGCTGCGCCAGGACGAACGCCGTTGCTCAGGCAAGACGCCTCGTCTCGACAAGATTGAAGCGTCCGCCATCGACTGAGCAGGGCGCCAGCCTGTAGGAGTTACCTGATGAAATTGCCGATCTACCTCGATTACTCCGCGACCACTCCCGTCGATCCCCGCGTCGCCCAGAAAATGAGCGAATGCCTGCTGATGGACGGCAACTTCGGCAACCCAGCTTCGCGTTCCCACGTGTTCGGCTGGAAAGCCGAAGAAGCCGTGGAGAACGCCCGTCGCCAGGTGGCCGAACTGGTCAACGCCGATCCCCGCGAGATCGTCTGGACCTCCGGCGCCACCGAGTCCGACAACCTGGCGATCAAGGGCGTCGCGCACTTCTACTCGGGCAAGGGCAAGCACATCATCACCTCGAAGATCGAGCACAAGGCGGTCCTCGACACCTGTCGCCAGCTGGAGCGCGAAGGTTTCGAAGTGACCTACCTGGAGCCGGGCGAAGATGGCCTGATCACTCCGGCTCTGGTCGAGGCGGCGCTGCGTGACGACACCATCCTGGTCTCGGTCATGCACGTGAACAACGAGATCGGCACCGTCAACGACATCGCCGCCATCGGCGAGCTGACCCGCTCCCGCGGCGTGCTGTTCCACGTCGACGCCGCACAGTCGACCGGCAAGGTCGAGATCGACCTGGACAAGCTCAAGGTCGACCTGATGTCCTTCTCCGCGCACAAGACCTACGGCCCGAAAGGCATTGGCGCGCTCTACGTCCGGCGCAAGCCGCGCGTCCGCATCGAGGGTCAGATGCACGGTGGCGGCCATGAGCGCGGCATGCGTTCCGGCACCCTGGCCACCCACCAGATCGTCGGCATGGGCGAGGCGTTCCGCATCGCCAAGGAAGAAATGGCCCAGGAGAACGCCCGCGTGCTGGCGCTCCGCGACCGCTTCTTCGCGCAGATCGACGGCCTGGAAGAGCTCTACATCAACGGCAGCATGACCTCCCGCGTCCCGCACAACCTCAACGTCAGCTTCAACTACGTCGAGGGCGAGTCGCTGATCATGGCGCTCAAGGACCTCGCGGTCTCCTCCGGTTCGGCCTGTACCTCGGCGTCCCTGGAACCGTCCTACGTATTGCGCGCCCTGGGCCGCAACGACGAACTGGCGCATAGCTCCATCCGCTTCACCTTCGGTCGCTTCACCACCGAGGAAGAGATCGACTATGCCGCGAAGAAGGTGGTCGAGGCCGTTTCCAAGCTGCGCGAACTGTCGCCGCTGTGGGATATGTACAAAGAGGGCGTCGACCTGTCCCAGGTCGAATGGCAGGCGCACTGAGCGCCTCGTGCCCCGGAAAAACGTGAGGATTAGCCATGGCATATAGCGAAAAGGTCATCGACCACTACGAAAACCCGCGCAACGTCGGCAAGCTCGACGCTGCCGATCCCAACGTCGGCACCGGCATGGTCGGCGCGCCGGCCTGCGGCGACGTGATGCGCCTGCAGATCAAGGTCAACGAGCAGGGCGTGATCGAAGACGCCAAGTTCAAGACCTACGGTTGCGGTTCCGCGATCGCCTCCAGCTCCCTCGCCACCGAGTGGATGAAGGGCAAGACCCTGGACGAGGCGGAAACCATCAAGAACACCACCATCGCCGAAGAGCTGGCCCTGCCGCCGGTGAAGATCCACTGCTCCGTTCTCGCCGAAGACGCCATCAAGGCCGCCGTTCGCGACTACAAGCAGAAGAAGGGTTTGCTCTAAGCCGCTCGTGACGAGTAAGGAGTTGCAATGGCCATCAGCATGACCGAAGCCGCCGCCAAACACGTGCAGCGCTCCCTCGAGGGGCGCGGCAAGGGCGAGGGTATCCGTCTTGGCGTGCGCACCACTGGCTGTTCCGGGCTTGCCTATGTCCTCGAATTCGTCGATGAACTGGCGGCCGAGGACCTGGTCTTCGAGAGCCATGGCGTGAAGGTCATCATCGACCCGAAAAGCCTGGTCTATCTCGATGGCACCGAGCTGGACTTCACTCGCGAAGGGCTCAACGAAGGCTTCAAGTTCAACAATCCCAACGTTCGTGGCGAATGCGGCTGCGGCGAAAGCTTCAACGTCTGAGGCCGGCGTGGGTAAACCCTGTCATTTCGCCCAGTTCGACCTGCAACCGGCTTTCCTGGTCGATCTCGACGAGCTCGGCCAGCGCTATCGCGAGTTGGTGCGCAGCGTCCATCCCGACCGTTTCGCCGACGCTCCCGAGCGCGAGCAGCGTCTCGCCCTGGAACGCGCGGCGCAACTGAACGAGGCCTACCAGACCCTGAAGAGCGCTCCACGCCGGGCCCTGTACCTGTTGACCCTGAGTGGTCACGAGTTGCCCTTGGAGGCTACGGTGCAGGATCCGGAGTTTCTCCTGCAGCAGATGCAACTGCGCGAGGAACTGGAGGAGTTGCAGGACAGCGCCGACCTGGCCGGCGTGGCGACCTTCAAGCGTCGGCTCAAGGCCGCCCAGGCCGAGCTGGAGCGTGAGTTCGCCGCGTGCTGGGACGATGCGCAGCGCCGCGAAGAGGCCGAACGCCTGGTCCGTCGCATGCAGTTCCTCGACAAGCTCGCGCAGGAAGTGCGCCAGCTGGAAGAGCGACTCGACGATTAATCCCTGCGGCCCCCGGGCCGCACCCCATAGTTAAGACAGAGCATGGCCCTACTGCAGATCGCCGAGCCCGGTCAGAGTCCCAAGCCCCATGAGCGTCGCCTGGCGGTTGGGATCGACCTGGGTACCACCAATTCGCTGGTCGCCGCGGTGCGTAGCGGCGTCGCCGAGCCCTTGCCGGATGCGCAGGGACGCCTGATCCTGCCTTCCGCGGTGCGTTATCACGCCGAGCGGGCGGAAGTGGGCGAGAGCGCCCGCGCGGCCGCCGCGGAGGATCCCTTCAATACCGTCATTTCGGTCAAGCGCCTGATGGGGCGCGGCCTGGAGGACGTCAAGCAACTGGGCGAGCAATTGCCCTACCGCTTCCGCCAGGGCGAGTCGCACATGCCCTTCATCGAGACCGTACAGGGGTTGAAGAGTCCTGTGGAAGTCTCGGCGGACATCCTGCGTGAGCTGCGCCAGCGCGCCGAAACCACCCTCGGTGGCGAGCTGGTGGGTGCGGTGATCACTGTGCCGGCCTATTTCGACGACGCCCAGCGCCAGGCTACCAAGGATGCCGCGCGCCTGGCCGGACTGAACGTCCTGCGCCTGCTCAACGAGCCGACCGCCGCCGCCGTGGCCTACGGCCTGGACAAGGGCGCGGAAGGCCTGGTGGCCATCTATGACCTGGGTGGCGGAACCTTCGACATTTCCATCCTGCGCCTGACCCGCGGTGTCTTCGAAGTCCTGGCCACCGGCGGCGATACGGCCCTGGGTGGCGACGACTTCGACCATGCCA
This sequence comes from Pseudomonas sp. 22490, assembly GCF_052044465.1. Lineage (NCBI taxonomy): Bacteria > Pseudomonadati > Pseudomonadota > Gammaproteobacteria > Pseudomonadales > Pseudomonadaceae > Pseudomonas > Pseudomonas sp. 22490. The sequence goes on from NZ_JBQENS010000006.1 coordinate 42,806, forward strand.
TCGCTGGCTGGGTGATCGAGCAGGCTGGCCTTTCTGCCGATCTGGACCCGGGCAGCCAGCGGCAGTTGCTGCAAATCGCCTGTGCGGCCAAGGAGCGTCTTACCGACGAGGCGTCGGTCCGGGTCGCCTATGGCGACTGGAGCGGCGAGCTGAGCCGGGCGACGCTCGACGAGTTGATCGAGCCGTTCGTCGCTCGCAGCCTGAAGTCCTGCCGCCGAGCGGTGCGCGACTCCGGTGTCGATCTGGAAGAAATCCGCTCGGTGGTGATGGTCGGCGGCTCGACCCGCGTGCCCCGTGTGCGCACGGCGGTTGGCGAGTTGTTCGGCTGCGAGCCGCTGACCGATATCGATCCGGACCAGGTGGTCGCCATCGGCGCGGCCATCCAGGCCGATGCCCTGGCCGGCAACAAGCGCGGCGAGGAATTGCTGCTGCTGGACGTCATTCCGCTGTCGCTCGGCCTGGAAACCATGGGCGGGCTGATGGAGAAGGTGATTCCGCGCAATACCACCATCCCGGTGGCGCGCGCCCAGGAGTTCACCACCTACAAGGACGGCCAGACGGCCATGATGATCCACGTGCTGCAGGGCGAGCGCGAGCTGGTGAAGGATTGTCGTTCGCTGGCGCGCTTCGAGCTGCGCGGCATTCCGCCGATGGTGGCGGGCGCGGCGAAAATCCGGGTGACCTTCCAGGTCGACGCCGACGGCTTGCTCGGCGTGTCCGCACGCGAACTGAGTTCCGGCGTCGAGGCCAGCATCCAGGTCAAGCCGTCCTATGGGCTGACCGACGGCGAGATCGCGCGGATGCTCAAGGACTCCTTCGACTACGCCGGCGACGACAAGGCTGCCCGCGCCCTGCGCGAACAGCAGGTCGAGGCGCAGCGGCTGCTGGAGGCCGTGCAGTCGGCGCTGGACGTCGACGGCGAGCGGCTCCTGGACGAAGAGGAGCGCCTGGCCATCGCGGCGCAGATGGACACCTTGCGTGAACTGGCCGGTGGTAGCGACACCGCGGCCATCGAGAACCAGATCAAGCGCCTGTCCCAGGTGACCGACGCTTTCGCCGCGCGGCGGATGGACGCGACCGTCAAGGCCGCGCTCTCCGGCCGCCGGCTCAACGAAATCGAGGAATAAGCGAAGATGCCGCAGATCGTGATTCTGCCCCATGCCGATCACTGCCCCGAGGGGGCGGTATTCGAGGCGAAGCCCGGCGAAACCATCCTGGATGCCGCGTTGCGCAATGGCATCGAGATCGAGCATGCCTGTGAGAAATCCTGCGCCTGCACGACCTGCCACGTAATCGTCCGCGAAGGCCTCGACTCCATGGAGCCGTCCGACGAACTCGAAGACGACATGCTGGACAAGGCCTGGGGCCTGGAGCCCGATTCGCGGCTATCCTGCCAGGCAGTGGTGGCCGACGAAGACCTGGTGGTCGAGATTCCCAAGTACACCATCAACCAGGTGTCGGAAGGCCACTGAGCCCGGCGGTAGAGAGGAGCGTGCAATGAGCCTGAAATGGACCGATGTGCTGGAAATCGCCATCCAGCTCGACGAAAGCAAGCCGGAGGTCGATCCGCGATACGTCAACTTCGTCGATCTGCGGCGCTGGGTGGTGGAACTTCCAGAGTTCTCCGACGATCCTCAGCGTAGCGGGGAGAAAGTCCTGGAGGCCATCCAGGCCGCCTGGATCGAGGAACGGGACTAGCCATAGGCCCGCCCTACGCATTTGCCGGGAACCCGCGTATAATTCGCGGGTTTTATTTTAGGTAAGGCCTGAAATCGCCCGCGGGCGCATTCCAGGCTAGGCGCGCCGGGCCCGATGCCAGGCGCAGCCACGCTGATTCCGGCCCTTTCGGGCCGTTTTCGTCAGCGTCCTGAACGAATCACGGCGTCCCGCCCCGCTGGCGGGGCCGCCCATGCTAGACAACCTTGTTTCGGAGTTTTACCAATGGCACTGCAACGCACCCTGTCCATCATCAAGCCGGACGCCGTTTCCAAGAACGTGATCGGCGAAATCCTGACCCGCTTCGAGAAAGCCGGCCTGCGCGTCGTCGCCGCTAAAATGGTTCAGCTGTCCGAGCGTGAAGCCGGCGGCTTCTATGCCGAGCACAAAGAGCGTCCGTTCTTCAAGGACCTGGTTTCCTTCATGACTTCCGGTCCGGTTGTAGTCCAGGTCCTGGAAGGCGAGGACGCCATCGCCAAGAACCGCGAGCTGATGGGCGCCACCGATCCGAAGAAAGCCGACGCCGGTACCATCCGCGCCGACTTCGCCGTCTCCATCGACGAGAACGCCGTCCACGGTTCCGATTCCGAAGCTTCCGCCGCTCGCGAGATCGCCTACTTCTTCGCGGCTACCGAAGTCTGCGAGCGCATTCGCTGATCGAGCGTGGGTGAGGGTGAAGCCATGACAACGACCACCGCCGGCAAGGTGAACCTGCTGGGCCTGACCCAGCCGCAGCTGGAACAGTTCTTCGAGTCCATCGGCGAGAAGCGTTTCCGGGCCGGCCAGGTCATGAAGTGGATTCACCACTTTGGCGTCGACGATTTCGACGCCATGACCAACGTCGGCAAGGCCTTGCGCGAAAAGCTCAAGGCCTCAGCCGAGATACGCGGTCCCGAGATCGTCAGCCAGGACATCTCCGCCGACGGCACCCGCAAGTGGGTGGTCCGGGTGGCGTCCGGCAGTTGCGTCGAGACCGTGTACATCCCCCAGGGCGGACGCGGCACCCTGTGCGTGTCCTCCCAGGCGGGCTGCGCCCTGGATTGCAGTTTCTGCTCCACCGGCAAGCAGGGTTTCAACAGCGACCTCACCGCCGCCGAGGTGATCGGCCAGGTGTGGATCGCCAACAAGTCGTTCGGTACCGTTCCGGCCAAGATCGACCGCGCCATCACCAATGTCGTGATGATGGGCATGGGCGAGCCGCTGCTGAACTTCGACAACGTGGTCGCCGCCATGAACATCATGATGGACGACCTCGGCTACGGTATTTCCAAGCGCAAGGTGACCCTGTCCACCTCCGGCGTGGTGCCGATGATCGACAAGCTCGGCGAGGTGATCGACGTGTCCCTGGCCCTGTCGCTGCACGCACCGAACGACGAGTTGCGCAACAAGCTGGTGCCGATCAACAAGAAGTATCCGCTGGGCATGCTGCTGGATGCCTGCCGCCGGTATATTTCCCGGCTCGGCGAGAAGCGCGTGCTGACCGTCGAGTACACCCTGCTCAAGGATGTCAACGATCAGCCCGAGCATGCTGAGCAGATGATCGCATTGCTGAAAGACACGCCTTGCAAGATCAACCTGATTCCGTTTAATCCATTCCCGCACTCCGGCTACGAGCGCCCGAGCAACAATGCCATCCGGCGTTTCCAGGACATGTTGCACAAGGGCGGCTTCAACGTGACCGTGCGTACCACCCGCGGCGACGACATCGACGCAGCCTGTGGCCAGCTGGTCGGCCAGGTCATGGATCGTACCCGCCGGAGCGAACGTTATATTGCCGTGCGCCAACTGGCCGAGTCCGAGTCGGCGGCGAATCGAAATTGAGTGAGAGGAGGGTTCCGATGACTGTACGCGCCGCGCTGGTGTTCCTGTTGGCAGTTGGGCTGACAGGCTGCGTGACGAGCGGAGATCAGAATCCCCTGAAAACCGACAAGGGCCGTGACGAGGCGCGCGATGCCTATATCCAGCTCGGCCTCGGCTATCTCCAGCGGGGGAACACCGAGCAGGCCAAGGTGCCGCTGCGCAAGGCCCTCGAGATCGACCCTTCCAGCGCCGACGCGCATGCCGCGCTGGCGGTGGTATTCCAGACCGAGATGGAGCCCAAGCTGGCCGACGAGGAGTACCGCAAGGCGCTCGCCAGCGATAGCCGCAATGCCCGGGTACTGAACAACTACGGCGGTTTCCTCTACGAGCAGAAGCGCTACGAGGAGGCCTATCAGCGTCTCCTGGAGGCCAGCCAGGACACCCTCTATCCCGAGCGCTCGCGGGTCTTCGAGAACCTCGGCCTGGTTTCGCTGCAAATGAAGAAACCGGCCCAGGCCAAGGAGTACTTCGAGAAATCCCTGCGTCTGAACCGTAACCAGCCCAGCGTCGCGCTGGAGATGGCCGACCTGCTCTACAAGGAGCGCGAGTACGTGCCGGCTCGCCAGTACTATGATCTCTTTGCCCAGGGCGGCGGGCAGAACGCCCGCAGCCTGTTGCTGGGCATTCGTCTCGCGAAGGTCTTCGAGGACCGCGACACGGCCGCCAGCTATGGCCTGCAGTTGAAACGCCTGTACCCAGGCTCTCCCGAATATCAGGAATTCCAGGCGGAAAAATGATGAAAGCGCCGCAGCCCGAAGTCGTAGCCACCGCTTCCCGTCAGAACCCCGGGGAAACCCTGCGCCAGGCGCGCGAGCAGAAGGGCTTGTCGTTGTCGCAGGTGGCCGGGCAACTGAACCTGACCGAGAATTCGCTGCGTCAGCTGGAAAACGGCGCGTTCGACAAGCTGCCGGGGCACACCTTCTCGCGCGGCTACATCCGCGCCTACGCCAAGCTCATGGGCCTCGACCAGGCCGAGCTGGTCAACAGCTTCGACCATTTCACCGGCACCAATGCCAGCGGCAGCACCGTACAGAGCCTGGGACGGGTCGCCGAGCCGGTGCGCCTGTCGCGCAACGTGCTGCGTATCGTCAGTCTGTTACTGCTCGCCCTGCTGATCGGCTTCGGCTACTTCTGGTGGCAGGAGCATTCCGCGCGCACGCCGGAAACCGCCGGTCTGAGCCTTGAGCATGTCGAAGTGGAAAGCGCCGACGGCACCACCGAGATCCATACCCTGGACGAGCCTGAAGACCAGGCGGTGATCGAAGCGCAGAAGGAAGGCGAGCAAGCGCCCGCCGAGGTTTCTCCGGAAGTCGCTGCCCAGGCCGAGGGAGCGCCGCCGGTGGCGAGCGAGGGCGCGCAGGTTCCCGCCGCTCCGGCCCAGGGCACCCCCGCCGCACCCCAGCAGCCCGTTACCGCCGCGCCTGCCGGCACGGCTCCCGCTCCCGGTACTGCTCCAGCCGTTCCAGCGACGGCCAGTCCGGCCGCCCCGCCAGCGCCGAGCGAACCTGCCGCCGCGCCCGTGGTGGCCGGCGAGGGCCAGGGGGTGGTCAAGGTACAGTTCGTCGCCGATTGCTGGACCCAGGTCACCGACGCCAACGGCAAGGTCCTGGTCAGCGCGCTGAAGCGCAAGGGCGACAGCCTGGAACTGGCCGGCAAGGCCCCGCTGGAGCTGCGCCTCGGTTTCGCTCGCGGCGCCCAGGTCAGCTACAACGGCCAGCCGGTGGACGTGACCCCCTTCGTCCGCGGCGAAACGGCCCGTCTGAAGGTAGGACAATGAGCATTCATAGCGCTTCTCCGATCATTCGCCGCAAGTCTCGGAAAATCTGGGTCGGCAACGTCCCGGTGGGCGGCGATGCGCCGATCGCCGTGCAGAGCATGACCAACACCGAGACCTGCGACGTCGCTGCCACCGTCGCGCAGATCCGCCGCCTGGAAGATGCCGGCGCGGACATCGTGCGGGTTTCCGTCCCCGACATGGACGCCGCCGAGGCATTCGGCAAGATCAAGCAGCAGGTCAACGTGCCGCTGGTCGCCGACATCCACTTCGACTATCGCATCGCCCTGCGCGTCGCCGAGCTGGGAGTGGACTGCCTGCGCATCAATCCGGGCAACATCGGTCGCGAGGACCGGGTCAAGGCCGTGGTCGATGCCGCGCGCGAGCGCAACATCCCGATCCGTATCGGCGTCAATGCCGGTTCGCTGGAAAAGGACCTGCAGAAGAAATACGGCGAACCGACCCCGGAAGCCCTGCTCGAATCGGCCATGCGCCACGTCGATCATCTCGACAAGCTGGACTTCCAGAACTTCAAGGTCAGCGTCAAGGCCTCCGACGTCTTCATGGCCGTCGCCGCCTATCGCCTGCTGGCCAGGCAGATCGAGCAACCCCTGCACCTGGGCATCACCGAGGCCGGCGGCCTGCGCTCCGGCACGGTGAAGTCGGCGGTGGGGCTGGGCATGCTCCTGGCCGAGGGAATCGGCGACACCATCCGGATTTCCCTGGCTGCCGATCCGGTCGAGGAGATCAAGGTCGGTTTCGACATCCTCAAGTCCCTGCACCTGCGCTCCCGTGGCATCAACTTCATCGCCTGCCCGAGCTGTTCGCGGCAGAACTTCGACGTGGTGAAGACCATGAACGAGCTGGAAGGGCGCCTGGAGGACCTGCTGGTGCCGATGGACGTGGCCGTGATCGGTTGCGTCGTCAACGGTCCGGGCGAAGCCAAGGAGGCCCATGTCGGCCTCACCGGCGGCACTCCGAACCTGGTGTATATCGACGGCAAGCCGTCGCAGAAACTGACCAACGACAACCTGGTGGACGAGCTGGAACGGCTGATCCGCCAGAAGGCGGCCGAGAAGGCCGAGGCCGATGCGAGCCTGATCGCCCGCGGCTGACCCGTTTAAGGACCCTACGTGAGCAAGTCCCTGCAAGCCATTCGTGGCATGAACGACATCCTGCCGGAACAGACTCCGGCCTGGCGCTATCTGGAACGCACCTTCGCCGGCCTGCTGGACGGTTACGGCTACAGCGAGATCCGCCTGCCCATCCTCGAGTTCACCGAACTCTTCGCCCGCGGCATCGGCGAAGGCACCGATGTGGTCGACAAGGAGATGTACACCTTCCTCGACCGCAACGGCGAATCCCTGACCATGCGTCCGGAAGGTACCGCCGGTTGCGTGCGCGCCGTGCTGGAGCACGGCCTGAGCGGCGGTGGCCAGGTGCAGAAGCTCTGGTACACCGGGCCGATGTTCCGTTACGAGAAACCGCAGAAAGGTCGCTACCGGCAGTTCCACCAGATCGGCGTGGAAGTCTTCAACCTGCCCGGTCCGGACATCGACGCCGAGTTGATCATCCTCACCTGGCGCCTGTGGCAGAAGCTCGGCATGGCCGACGCGGTGACCCTGCAGCTCAACACCCTCGGCTCCAGCGAGGCCCGCGCACGCTATCGCGAGGCCCTGGTGGCCTATCTGCAGGAGCGCTTCGAGCAACTCGACGAAGACAGCCAGCGGCGCATGACCACCAATCCGCTGCGAATCCTCGACAGCAAGGTGGAGAGCACCCAGACGTTGCTGGTTGGCGCGCCGACCCTGCACGACTATCTCGACGAAGAATCGATCGCCCACTTCGAGGGTCTCAAGGCCCGCCTGGATGCTGTCGGACTTCGCTACGAAATCAACCAGAAGCTGGTGCGCGGCCTGGACTATTACTGCCGCACGGCTTTCGAGTGGGTCACCGACAAGCTTGGCGCCCAGGGCACCGTTTGCGGCGGTGGCCGCTACGACGGGCTGGTCAGCCAGTTCGGCGGCAAGCCGACCCCGGGTGTCGGTTTCGCCATGGGCGTGGAACGCCTGGTGCTGCTGCTGGAAACCTTGGGGGTGATCCCCGCCGAACTGAACCGTCCGGCCGACCTCTACGTCTGCGCCTTCGGCGAACCGGCCGAGCTGGCCGCCCTGACCCTGGCCGAACAGTTGCGCAGCGCCATTCCCGGCATACGCCTGCTGGTCAACGCCGGCGCCGGCAGCTTCAAGAGCCAGTTCAAGAAGGCCGACAAGAGCGGCGCGCGCTTTGCCCTGATCCTCGGGGAGGACGAGGTGGCCAATCGCGTGGTAGGTTTCAAGCCCCTGCGTGACGAGGGCGAGCAACAAAGCATTGCCTGGGATGCTCTGCCCGAGCACCTGGCAGCCTGTCTGGAACAGGCTTGAGAACATAAAGAATAGGAGTGATTGGGGTGACATCGCGTACCGAAGACGAAGACCTGGCGCAGATCAAGGACTGGTGGCAGCGCAACGGCAAGCCCCTGGTCACCGGCGGCATCCTCGCGCTGGCAGTGGTATTCGGCTGGCAGGCCTGGCAGAAGTACCAGACCAACCAGGCGCAGGGCGCCTCGATCGTCTACCAGCAACTGATCGAAACCGCGCTGAATCCGGCCGGCCAGCCGGATCCGGCGAAGGTGGCGGAGCTGGCCGGCAAGCTGAAGAGCGAGTTCGGCGGCACCCATTATGCCCAGTACGGCAGCCTGTTCGTGGCCAAGGTCGCGGTCGACAGCGGCAAGCTGGATGACGCCGTTGCCGAGCTGAAGGCGGTCATGGACAAGCCGGCCGACGCCACCCTCGGCGAACTGGCGCGGCAGCGCCTGGCCCGGGTCCTGGCGGCCCAGGGCAAGGTCGAGGAAGGCCTGAAGCTGCTCGATGGCGATGCCGACAAGGCCTACGTCTCGACCCGCGAGGAGCTCAGGGGCGACCTGCTGGTGCAGCTCAAGCGCACCGACGAGGCGCGCGCGGCCTACGAGAAAGCCAAGCAGTCGCTGCCCGAAGACGGTGCCGGCGATGCCCTGCAGATCAAGCTCGACGACCTGTCCAAGGGAGAGGCCTGAGATGGTGCAATGGAAACACGCGGCGCTGCTCGCCCTGGCCCTGGCGGTCGTGGGTTGCAGCAGCAACAGCAAGAAGGAACTCCCGCCCGCCGAACTGACCGACTTCAAAGAGGAAGTCGTGTTGAGCAAGCAGTGGAGCCGCTCGGTCGGTGATGGTCAGGGCGACCTGTACAACCTGCTCGAACCGGCCGTCGATGGTTCCACCATCTACGCCGCGTCCGCCGAAGGGCGGGTGATGGCGATCCAGCGCGAGACCGGCGACGTGCTCTGGAAGAAGGACCTCGAGCGTCCGGTTTCCGGCGGTGTCGGCGTTGGCTACGGCCTGGTGCTGGTGGGTACCCTGCGCGGTGACGTGATCGCCCTCGACGAAGCCACCGGCAAGAAGAAGTGGACCAAGCGAGTCAACAGCGAAGTGCTGTCGGCGCCGGCCACCAATGGCGACGTGGTGGTGGTGCAGACCCAGGACGACAAGCTGATCGGCCTCGATGCGGCCAGCGGCGACCAGCGCTGGATCTACGAAAGCACCGTGCCGGTGCTGACCCTGCGCGGCACCGGCGCGCCGCTGATTGCCGGCAACATGGCCCTGGCTGGCCTGGCCAGCGGCAAGGTAGTGGCGGTCGACGTACAGCGCGGCCTGCCGATCTGGGAGCAGCGGGTAGCGATTCCCCAGGGGCGTTCCGAACTGGATCGCGTGGTGGACATCGACGGCGGCCTCCTGCTGTCCGGCGACACCCTCTACGTGGTCAGCTACCAGGGCCGTGCCGCGGCGCTGGACGTGAACAGCGGCCGCCTGCTCTGGCAGCGCGAAGCGTCGAGCTACGTCGGCGTCGCCGAAGGCTTCGGCAATATCTACGTCAGCCAGGCCAGCGGTTCGGTGGAAGGCCTGGACTCGCGCGGTGCCTCTTCGCTGTGGAACAACGACGCCCTGGCGCGTCGCCAACTGTCGGCTCCGGCGGTGTTCTCCAGCAACGTGGTGGTCGGCGACCTGGAAGGCTACGTGCATCTGCTGAGCCAGGTGGACGGTCGCTTCGTCGGTCGCGAGCGGGTCGACAGCGATGGCGTGCGGGTTCGTCCGCTGGTGGTCGGGAGCTGGATGTACGTGTTCGGCAACGGTGGCAAGCTCGTCGCCTACACCATCCGCTAGACTGGGTTTCAAGTGTCCGGCCGCTGCCGTCCGACGTCAGCGGCCTTTGTGTTTTCTGAATTCTCGTGGAGAGCCGCATGGTTCCCGTTATTGCCCTGGTGGGTCGCCCGAACGTCGGCAAGTCCACTCTGTTCAACCGCCTGACCAAGTCGCGCGACGCCATCGTGGCGGAGTACGCAGGCCTGACTCGCGATCGCCAGTACGGCGAGGCGCGCTGGCAGGGCCGCACCTATATCGTCATCGATACCGGAGGCATCTCCGGCGATGAGGAAGGCATCGATGCGAAAATGGCCGAGCAATCGTTGCAGGCCATCGAGGAGGCGGATGCCGTCCTGTTCCTGGTCGATTCGCGCGCCGGCATGACCGCCGCCGACCAGATGATCGCCGAGCACCTGCGCAAGCGGAACAAGCGCAGCTTCCTGATCGCCAACAAGGTCGACACCATCGATCCCGATCTCGCTCGCGCCGAGTTCAGCCCGCTGGGCCTGGGCGATGCGCTGCCGATCGCCGCCGCCCACGGTCGCGGCATCAACCATATGCTGCAGGAAGCCCTGGGGATCTTCCCCAAGGACAACGCGGAGGAAGAAGGCGAGGGCGAGCCGGCGAGCGAAGAGGTCGCCGAAGGCGAGGAACCGACCCGGATTCCCGGTCCCAGCGAGAAGGACGGGATCAAGATCGCCATCATCGGCCGGCCCAACGTGGGCAAGTCGACCCTGGTCAACCGCATGCTCGGCGAAGAGCGGGTGATCGTCTACGACCAGGCCGGCACCACCCGCGACAGCATCTACATCCCGTTCGAGCGCAACGAGGAGAAGTACACCCTGATCGACACCGCTGGCGTGCGGCGTCGCGGCAAGATCTTCGAGGCGGTGGAAAAGTTCTCGGTGGTGAAGACCCTCCAGGCGATCCAGGACGCCAACGTGGTGATCTTCGTCATGGACGCCCGCGAAGGGGTGGTCGAGCACGACCTCAACCTGCTCGGCTTCGTCCTCGAGACCGGCCGTGCCCTGGTCATCGCCCTGAACAAGTGGGATGGCATGGAGGCGGCCGAGCGTGACTACGTGAAGACCGAGCTGGAGCGGCGCCTGCTGTTCGTCGACTTCGCCGACATCCATTTCATTTCGGCCCTGCATGGCACCGGCGTCGGCCATCTCTACAAGTCGGTCCAGGAGTCCTTCCGTTCGGCGGTGACCCGCTGGCCGACCAGCCGCCTGACCAGCATCCTCGAGGACGCCGTGCAGGTGCACCAGCCGCCGATGGTCAACGGTCGCCGGATCAAGCTGCGCTACGCCCACCTGGGCGGCGCCAATCCGCCGCTGATCGTGATCCACGGCAACCAGGTGGACGCGGTGCCGAAGGCCTATACCCGCTACCTGGAGAAGACCTACCGGCGGGTATTGAAGTTGGTCGGTACGCCGATCCGCATCGAGTACAAGGGCGGCGAGAACCCCTACGAGGGCAAGAAGAACTCGCTGACCGCGCGCCAGGTCAACAAGAAGCGCCGGCTGATGTCGCACCACAAGAAAGCCGAGAAAAAGAAGAAGGACAAGCGCCGCTGAGGGTGGCGTTTCCTTCGTCGAAAGGCCCGGCGGGTATCCCTGTCGGGCCTTTTTCATTGGCCGCGGCTGTGTAGCCCGCGGGACGAACTGGCCGCCGGCGTTGACCGCCGATTCCCTGTCGTGGCGACGAATGATCGCGAGGTGGTTATTCGTCCTGCGCCATCGCCTGGCGCATATTCCCCTCTGACCTGAAGCGGGCGCGGTTTTTTCTAAGGCGTGCCCCTGCAGCGTCGCTCCCGGATCGGCTATCCTGCCCTGCCACCCGTCTGGCCGGGCTGTCGTCCGGCGAGTCTCTGCAGGAAGTCCCGATGATTCAGAGCAAGCTGCCGAATGTCGGCACCACCATCTTCACCCGCATGTCGCAACTGGCCGCCGAGTGTGGCGCGATCAACCTCTCTCAGGGCTTTCCCGATTTCGACGGTCCGCCGGAGCTGCGCGAGGCGGTAGGCCGGCATATCGCCGCCGGGCACAACCAGTACGCGCCGATGACCGGCTTGCCGGCCCTGCGCGAGCAGGTGGCGAAGAAGATCGAGCAGTTCTATGGACGCCGGGTGAGCGCCGACAGCGAGGTGACCATCACGCCGGGGGCGACCGAGGCGATCTTCAGCGCGATCCAGGCGCTGGTCCATCCGGGCGACGAAGTGGTGGTACTCGACCCGTCCTACGACAGCTACGAACCCTCCGTGCAACTCGCCGGCGGGCGTTGCGTGCACGTGCCGCTGGCGCTGCCGGACTTCTCCATCGACTGGCAGCGCATGGCCGAGGCCATCGGGCCGCGTACCCGGCTGGTCATCATCAATACCCCGCACAACCCCAGCGGCGCGCTGATCAGCCGCGAGGAACTGGACCGCCTGGCCGCGCTGATCCGCGACCGGGATATCTATCTGATCAGCGACGAGGTCTACGAGCACCTGGTGTTCGACGGTGTCGCCCATACCAGCGTGCTGTCCCACGACGAGTTGTATCCGCGTTCCTTCGTGGTCAGTTCGTTCGGCAAGACCTACCACGTCACCGGCTGGAAGACCGGCTACGTGGTCGCGCCGCCGGCGCTCAGCGCGGAGCTGCGCAAGGTTCACCAGTACGTCAACTTCTGTGGCGTCACGCCGCTGCAATGGGCATTGGCGGACTACATGGCCGGCCATCCGGAGCACTTGCGGCAATTGCCCGGCTTCTACCAGGCCAAGCGCGACCTGTTCTGCGACCTGCTGCTGGACTCTCGCTTCCGTTTTACCCGTGCGCCGGGCACCTACTTCCAGTGCGTGGACTATTCGGCCATCCGTCCGGACCTGGACGACGTGGCCATGGCCGAGTGGCTGACCCGCGAACACGGAGTGGCGGCGATCCCGGTTTCGGTGTTTTATGAAAAGGCTCCGGACGCCATGCGGCTGGTCCGGTTCTGTTACGCCAAACGCGAGGAGACGCTGCGTCAGGCAGCGGAAAAGCTATGCGCGATCTGACGGTTCTGCCGGACCTGGACATCGCCCTGGTCCAATCCTCCCTGGTCTGGCACGACGCCCAGGCCAACCGCGAGCATTTCGCCGCCCTGCTGGAGAGCGCCGCCGGTGCCGACCTGGTGGTCCTCCCGGAGATGTTCACCACGGGTTTCAGCATGGCTTCGGCCGAGCAGGCCGAGCCCGAACTGGGGCCGACCCATGCCTGGCTGCTGGAGCAGGCCCGGCGCCTTGGCGCGGTGGTCACCGGCAGCCTGATCGTCCAGCTCGCCGACGGCAGCCATCGCAACCGCCTGCTCTGGGCGCGTCCGGACGGCGAGATGCTGCACTACGACAAGCGCCATCTGTTCCGCATGGCCGGCGAACACGAGCACTACAGTCCCGGCGAACGCCAGGAACTGTTCGAACTCAAGGGCTGGCGGGTGCGCCCGCTGATCTGCTACGACCTGCGTTTCCCGGTGTGGAGCCGCGACCCGCACGACACCGACCTGTTGCTCTACACCGCCAACTGGCCCGCGCCTCGTCGACAGCACTGGAACCGCCTGCTGCCGGCGCGGGCGATCGAGAACCTTTGCTACGTGGTGGCGGTGAACCGTATCGGCGAAGACGGCAACGCCTTGCGCTACGCTGGGGATAGCCAGGTCCTGGACTTCCAGGGCGACAGCCTGTTCAACGCGGCGGACGCCGACGGCGTGTTCCGCGTCCGGCTGGACGCGGCGGCACTGGCGGCCTATCGCCAGCGTTTCCCGGCCTACATGGACGCGGATCGCTTCGAAATCCATCCTTGAGTGCCGGAACGTCCGCTTCCGGTCGATGTCCGAGGCCATGACCCGGCGCTGCGCATGATGGCGCAGTGCCGGGAATGGAGTTACCCGTATCCCGCGGCGCCGCGCCGTGGGCATCAGATCAGGAGGAAGACCAATGGGACTGCTCGATTCGATTCTCGGTTCGGCGCTGGGTGGCTCTGAAGGACAGGGAGGTGCTCGCGATCCGAAAGTGGCCCTGTTGATCGGGCTGGTGACCATGCTGATGTCGCGCCAGGGCGGTGCGGCACAGGGCGGTGGCGATGGCGGTGGTCTGCTCGGTTCGCTGGGCAGCATCCTTGGTGGTGCCGGCGGCGGGGCCGCGAGCGGCGGGCTGGGTGGCGTCCTCGGCGATCTGCTCGGTGGCGCCGCGGGCGGTGCCGGGCAGGCGGCGCCGGGCGTGGAGGCCGGCTCACTGGGCGGACTCGGCGGGTTGTTCCAGATGCTCCAGAACGCAGGCCTGGGCGATGCCCTGAATTCCTGGATCGGCGGTGGGCCGAACCAGTCGGTGTCGGCGGCGGACATTTCCCGGGTCTTCGGCGACGGTCAATTGCAGCAACTGGCGGACTCCGCCGGAGTCAGCCAGGGCGAGGCGGCCGAACACCTGAGCAGCCTGCTGCCGGAACTGGTCAACAAGCTGACGCCGGACGGCCAGGCGCCGCAGGGCGACCTGGACATCGGTTCGCTGCTGGCGCGCTTCAGCTAAGGCTTTCCCGTCGATGCGGAGCGGATAGCCGCGATACGGTTATCCGCTCCACTCAACGGGGCGAGGCCGCCCTCGACGGCAGGTCGGTCAATAGGCGCTGGCGCTGTCCAGGCGGTGGATCGCCTGTTCGTCGAGCTTCAGGTGGGTGGCGGCGATCAGGTCGTCGAGCTGTTCCAGGCTGGTGGCGCTGGCGATCGGCGCGGTCACCGTCGGACGAGCGATGAGCCAGGCCAGGGCGACCTGGGTCGGGTTGGCGTTGTACTGCTCGGCCACTTCGTCGAGCGCCGCGAGGATGGCCACGCCGCGCTCGTTGAGATAACCCTTCACCTTCTCTCCCCGGGCTCGCCCGGCGGTGTCGGCCTGGTTGCGGTACTTGCCGCTGAGGAAGCCGCTGGCCAGCGAGTAGTAGCTGATCACCCCGATACCGAGTTCTTCCACCGTCGGCTCCAGGTTGGTCTCGTAGTCGGCGCGATCGTACAGGTTGTATTCGGGTTGCAGGCTCTGGTAGCTCGGCAGGTTAAGCCGGGCGCTGACCTGGCGTGCTTCGAGGAGGCGCCGGGCGTCGTAGTTGGAGGCGCCGATGACCCGTACCTTGCCTTTCTTGATCAGTTCGCCATAGGTGGAAAGGGTTTCCTCCAGGTCGGTGTGGGGATCGTCGGTGTGCGACTGGTAGAGGTCCAGGTAGTCGGTCTGCAGGCGTCGTAGCGAGCGCTCCAGGGCCTGCTCGATATAGGCGGCGGAGAGACCTTTGTGGCCATTGCCCATGTCCATCCCGACCTTGCTGGCGATCACCATGCGGTCGCGTTTGCCGGTGCGTTTCAGCCACTTGCCGATGAGGGTTTCCGACTCGCCGCCCTGGTGCCCGGGAACCCAGCGCGAATAGACGTCGGCGGTGTCGATGCAGTTCAGGCCGGCGTCGAGCAGGGCGTCCAGCAGCCTGAAGGAGGTGCTTTCGTCGGCAGTCCAGCCGAAGACGTTGCCGCCGAATACCAGTGCCGGTATCTCCAGGCCGGAGTTGCCGAGTTTGCGTGTGGTCATGCGTCATCCCTCCTGAGTGCGGTCCTGTGTGGGCGCTTTCGTTCGCACGTCTTGCTGTGACTCCCGGCGGGTGCGGAATGTTCAGCCGGCGCGCAGCGTCCTATAGACTCTGCCGGTTGCCGGGATTTTCCAATGCCGGCCCTGGTAAAGCTTCAGTAAATATCCGCAGGGAGCACACGCATGAACAGCGACACCGAGAATCCGTTCCGCCCACCGGAGGCCCGCCTGGACGAGCCTGACGCCACCCATGGCGAGCCGCTGTACAGGCTTTCCGCGATCGGTCTGGGTACCTTCATCGGCACGCCCCTGGCCGGTGCCTTCCTCGCGGCGGTGAATCTCCGTCGCCTGGGACGGGCGCAGGAAGTCGGGAAAACCTGGCTGGTCGGCCTCTGCCTGTTTGTCCTGCTGCCAGTTCTGGGCGCGATACTGCCGGAGAACATCCCCTCGATCGGCTTCACGGTGGCGCAGATATTCGGCATGGTCTACTACGCCAAATCAGCCTTCGGTCCGGCCCTGGACAGCCACAAGGCAGCGGGCGGAGCGTTCATTTCCAACTGGCGGGCGGCGGGGATCGGCCTGCTGTTCATGTTGGTGGTCCTGTCGGTAGCGATCCCGGTGGTGATGCTGGTGGTGTGAGGGGCAGCCCGCGCTTTGCCTTATCATGAGTTCTTTATCCGCGATGACTGGCCATGACTACACAACGCTACCTGCTCGATGAACTGGAAACCGCCGACATGCTCGAGATCGACGGTCTGCACGCCTGGCGCTTCGAACTCAACGAGAACCTGCTGGACCAGGCGGACCTGGCGGCGGAAGCCGACCAGCCGTTCGCCAGCGAAGACTGGGTGCTGGCGGTGGAAAGCCTGGATGGACGCACCCGTCGCGAGTGGCGTTTTTCCTACAACGCGGTGATGGAAGCCGAGCCCCAGGCCGATGGCGAGTCCTGGCGCCTGACCACAGGGGAGGGGGCGTACCAGCTCCGTTGCCTGGGAGCGGTCAGCGCCAGCGGCGAGGATGAGTGAAGCGACTCAGCTGAAAGATGCCCATGAAAAAAGGGAGCCGCCTGGCTCCCTTTTTCCCTTCCGTGCCGGTCAGGCCGCCTTGGCCTCGGCCTGGGTCACCGCGCGGTTCAGCGCGCTGAACAGGGCGCGGAAGCTGGCGGTGGTAATGTTCTCGTCGATGCCGATGCCGTGCAGCGGGCGCTGGCCCTCCAGGCGGATCTCGATATAGGCCGCGGCCTTGGCATTGGCGCCGGCGCCGATGGCGTGCTCATGGTAGTCCATGATTTCCGCCTTGACCGGCAGGGCGGCCACCAAGGCTTCCAGCGGTCCCTTGCCGATCCCGCGCCAGTGCTGCTTCTCGCCGTCGAAGGAGACTTCCAGGTCGACGGCGCTGGTGCCGTTCTCTTCCTGCAGGCGATGGCTGGCGAGGATGTAGGGCGAGGTCGCCTTGAGGTATTCGTTTTCCAGCAGCGAGTAGATCTGTTGTGCGGTCATTTCCAGGCCGAGACGGTCGGTCTCGCCTTGCACTACCTGGCTGAACTCGATCTGCATGCGCCGCGGCAGGCTGATGCCGTACTCCTGTTCGAGCAGGAAGGTGATGCCGCCCTTGCCGGACTGGCTGTTGACCCGGATCACCGCTTCGTAGTCGCGGCCGATGTCGGCCGGATCGATCGGCAGGTACGGCACTTCCCAGATCGCGTCTTCCTTCTGCTGGGCGAAGCCCTTGCGAATGGCATCCTGGTGCGAGCCGGAGAAAGCGGTATGGACCAGGTCGCCGACATATGGATGGCGCGGGTGGACCGGCAACTGGTTGCACTCTTCGACCACCTTGCGCACCGCGTCGATGTCGGAGAAGTCCAGTTGCGGATGCAGGCCCTGGGTGTACATGTTCAAGGCCAGGGTCACCAGGTCGACGTTGCCGGTGCGCTCGCCGTTGCCGAACAGGCAACCTTCGACGCGGTCGGCGCCGGCCATCAGGCCCAGCTCGGTGGCGGCCACGCCGGTGCCACGGTCGTTGTGGGTGTGCAGGCTGATGATCACGCTGTCACGCTTGTCGACGTGGCGGCCGAACCATTCGATCTGGTCGGCGTAGACGTTCGGCGTGGCGCACTCCACGGTGGCCGGCAGGTTGAGGATGATCTTGTTGTCCGGGGTCGGTTGCCAGACGTCGATCACCGCGTTGCAGACCTCCACCGAGAACTCCAGCTCGGTAGAGCTGAAGATTTCCGGCGAGTACTGGAACGACCACTGGGTATCCGGTTGCTCGGCGGCCAGCTTCTTGATCAGTTTCGCGGCGTTGGTGGCGATGTCCACGACGCCCTGCTTGTCCTGGTTGAAGACGATGCGGCGGAACGACGGGGCGGTGGCGTTGTAGACGTGGACGATGGCCTTCTTCGCCCCGCGCAGGGATTCGAAGGTGCGGGTGATCAGGTCTTCGCGGGCCTGGGTCAGCACCTGGATGGTGACGTCGTCCGGGATGTGGTTGCCTTCGATCAACTCGCGGACGAAGTTGAAGTCGGTATCGGAAGCCGACGGGAAGGCCACTTCGATCTGCTTCAGGCCGACCTGCACCAGGGTCTTGAAGAATCGCATCTTCTTCGCCGCGTCCATCGGTTCGATCAGCGACTGGTTGCCGTCGCGCAGGTCGGAACTGCACCAGATCGGCACCTCGGTGATGGTCTTCGACGGCCAGGTGCGGTCGGGCAGATTGATGGCCGGGAATGGGCGGTATTTCTGCGAAGGGTCTTTCAACATGCTCATGGGGCTAATCCTTTGGAGTCGGTTCCTGGGCCGGCGGGGCCAGGCGAACGCAGTGACGAGATGAAGAGAAGCGTCGCTCAGCCACGCAGTCGCGGGCTGACCAGGCACAGGCAGGCGTGTTGGCGGAGCAGGATGAGGGTGTGTGGTGTTTTCATGCGTACCACACTAGTGAGACTGCATTTGAATGGCAAGCATTAAAGGAAAATTAGTAGAATTTCCCATTTGTGCGGCTTTTGTGGGTTTTTATTCTTTCTCTGCGGTGAAAGCTTGTCCTCGATTGCGCCGCCGGGACGCTCTCCGCAACGGAAAATTCTGCGGCCCCATGCCGCAGAAGAGCCAGCCGCCCTTGTGCGATCATTTCGTTCCCCGTGCCTGGGGCGTATAACGACAGGCGCATTCTTCTTTTCGGCATGACCCGGCGCGAGCGGCCATCCGGCCCGCTACGCGGTGGTCTTCATTCAAGACGGCGGGAGTCGCAGGTGGCGACCACTCTGAAACGACAAGGCATCGGTGCATGGCTGGCTCTGTTCGCCATGCTGATGATCTTCGTCGGGCCGCTGATCTCCCAGTCGATGCCGATGGACCACCCGATGCCGATGGGCGTGGGGATGGGCCACGAAGGCATGTCCCACGAGAACATGGACCATGGCGACATGGCCCATGCCGGCTGTTCCGATACCCAGCGCTCCGTCGTCCATGCCGGCATGCCGGGGATGGGCGGCGAGGAAGGCAATCGCCTGGCCAGCGACGTGCTCTGGGAGAAGTGCGGTTATTGCAGCCTGTTGTTCCACAGCCCGCCGCTCACCGAAGACGCCTGCCTGGCGCTGTTCTCCGTTCCCTTCGCGACGGCGCCCGCCGTCGCTTTCCTGAACGAGGCGTTCGTCGCCTCGCCGGTGTTTCCCGGCGCCCGTACCCGTGCGCCGCCGTTCCTGATCGCCTGACCTCTTTCAATCCGATAGCCGCCGCTTCCTGGGGGCACCGGCGCGTCTTCGCCGCGCCGGTGACGCGAGCCTGGCCGCGTGCCTGCTCGCCGTGGGGGCGGGGCGGAAGTCACATAGATCATGGAAAAACGTATGTCTACTCAACAACGAGCGGCCGGCAACGCCTGCCCGACCGCCGCTTTCAGCTTCGACCCTGCCCGTCTCGCACAACGCCGCCGCTGGGCGGGAGCCTTCGCCGCTCTGTGCGGCCTGGCCCTGTCTCCGTCGGCGCTCCTGGCCGAGGAACACTCACAGTACCAGGATCACGCCGTGGAGCTGGCGCCGAGCGTGGTCACCGGAGTCGCCCAGAGTTCGCCGCTGACCATTGTCACCAATCCCAAGGAGCCGCGCCAACCGGTGCCGGCCAGCGATGGGGCCGACTACCTGAAGACCATTCCCGGCTTCGCGGTGATCCGCAACGGCGGCAGCAACGGCGACCCGGTGCTGCGCGGGATGTTCGGTTCGCGCCTGAACATCCTCACCAACGGCGGCATGATGCTCGGTGCCTGTCCGAACCGGATGGACGCGCCGACCTCCTACATCTCGCCGGAAACCTACGACAAGCTCACCGTGATCAAGGGCCCGCAGACGGTGCTCTGGGGGCCGGGCGCGTCGGCCGGGACGATCCTCTTCGAGCGTGAGCCGGAGCGCTTCGGCGAACTCGGCTCGCGGGTCAACGCCAGCCTGCTGGCCGGCTCCAATGGCCGCTTCGACAAGGTGCTGGACGCCGCCGCCGGCAACCGGCTCGGCTACCTGCGCTTCACCGGCAACCACGCGCAGTCCGACGATTACGAGGACGGCGCCGGGAATACCGTGCCGTCGCGCTGGAAGAAGTGGAACGGCGACGTCGCGGTCGGCTGGACCCCCGACGAGGACACCCTGATCGAACTCACCGCCGGCAAGGGCGACGGCGAGGCACGCTACGCCGGGCGCGGCATGGACGGCTCGCAGTTCAAGCGCGAGAGCCTGGGCCTGCGCTTCGTCAAATCGAACGTCAGCGATGTGCTGGAGAAGGTCGAGGCACAGGTCTACTACAACTACGCCGACCACATCATGGACAACTTCCGCCTGCGCACTCCCGACCCATCCAGCATGATGCCCATGCCGATGGCGTCCCAGGTGGACCGACGCACCCTCGGCGGTCGCCTGGCGGCCACCTGGCGCTGGGACGACTTCAAGCTGGTCACCGGGGTCGACGCCATGCGCAACGAGCACCGCGCGCGCGGCTCCAAGTACGACATGATGACCGACTACTACACCGACGCCGACCAGTTCCCCTGGAACAAGGACGCGGTGTTCCACAACTACGGGGCCTTCGGCGAACTGACCTGGTTCGCCGCCGAGCGCGACCGGCTGATCGGCGGGTTGCGCCTGGACCGCGCCTCGGTCAAGGACTACCGGCAGACCCTGAAGTCCGGGCACATGAGCCACGCCATGGCCAACCCGACGGCCAACGACACCCGCGCCGATACCCTGCCCAGCGGCTTCGTGCGCTACGAGCACGACCTCGCCGACTCGCCGACCACCCTCTACGCCGGCCTCGGCCATGCCGAGCGCTTCCCCGACTACTGGGAGCTGTTCTCGCCCAAGCGCGGGCCGAACGGGTCGGTCAACGCCTTCGACAAGATCAAGCCGGAAAAGACCACCCAGCTCGACTTCGGCCTCCAGTACAACGGCGACAAGCTGCAGGCCTGGGCCTCCGGCTACGTCGGGGTGGTCCAGGACTTCATCCTGTTCAGCTATCGCGAGGGCATGATGGGTTCCTCGACCCAGGCGACCAACGTCGACGCGCGGATCATGGGCGGCGAGCTGGGCGCTTCCTACCAGCTCACCGGCAACTGGAAGACCGACGCCAGCCTGGCCTATGCCTGGGGCAAGAACAGCTCCGACGACCGCGCGCTGCCGCAGATCCCGCCGCTGGAAGCGCGCTTCGGCCTGACCTACGAGGAAGGCGACTGGAGTGCCGGCAGCCTGTGGCGGGTGGTCGCGCCGCAGAATCGCATCGCCAGGGACCAGGGCAACGTGGTCGGCAAGGACTTCGACAAGAGCGCCGGCTTCGGCGTCTTCTCGCTCAACGGCGCCTACCGGGTGACTCGCAACGTCAAGCTGAGCGCCGGTGTCGATAACCTGTTCGACAAGGATTACACCGAGCACCTGAACAAGGCCGGCGACGCCGGCTTCGGTTTCTCCGCCAACGAAACGGTTCCCGAGCCGGGCCGGACCTTCTGGACCAAGGTCGACTTCAGCTTCTGAACCTTCAACGAGGCCCCGTCCAGCGGGGCCCGCCTTGCCTGTGTGCGCTCCGATGAGGTGATCCATGCAATCGAACGAAAAGAACGGCCGTGACTTCTACGCGCTGGCCTGGCGCTGGCATTTCTACGCTGGCCTGTTCGTCGCGCCCTTCATGATCCTGCTGGCGCTGACCGGAATCGTCTACCTGTTCAAGCCGCAACTGGATGCGCTGCTCTATCCGCAACTGCTGCGGGTCGAGGCCGGTGCGCAGATGCGCAGCGCCGACCAGTTGCTCGCCGGGGTGCGCCAGGCGCACCCGCAGGCCGCCGTCAGCCAGTACCTGCCGCCGAGCGAGGCGGGGCGCAGCGCGCAATTCGTGATTGGCGAAGAGGGCAGGCAATGGAACCTCTTCGTCGATCCCTACAGCGGGCGCGAACTCGGCCGCCAGGATGCGCAGCTGAATCTCCAGGCGGTGGCCCGGGCACTGCATGGCGAGCTGATGGTCGGGACCGTCGGCGACCGGCTGATCGAGCTGGCCGCCGGCTGGGGCATCGTCCTGGTGGTCTCCGGTCTCTATCTGTGGTGGCCGCGCGGGCGGGCGGCGAGCGCGCTGTTCTGGCCGCGCCTGCACCTGCGCGGACGACCGCTGTGGCGCGAGCTACATGTGCTCGCCGGTTTCTGGGGCAGCCTGCTGTTGCTGTTCATGCTGCTCAGCGGGATGACCTGGACCGGCTACTGGGGCAAGCAGTTCGCCGATGTCTGGAACCGCTTCCCGGCGGCGATGTGGAACGATGTGCCGACCTCCGACATGCAGGCCGGTAGCCTCAACAGCGCGTCGCGCCAGCAGGTGCCCTGGCCGCTGGAGAACACTCCGCTGCCGCGCTCGCAGCCGCCGGCGGCCGACGCCCATGCCGAGCATCGCGGGCATTCCGCCCAGGCCGGGCACGCGATGCCGATGGACATGCCGATGCCGGCGGGCATCCCTCTGCAAAGGGTGGTGGATATCGCCCGCGAGCGCGGCGTGGCGGCGGGCTACGGGATCGCCCTGCCGAGCGGGATGGAGGGGGTCTACACGATTTCCGTGTTCCCCGACGATCCGCGCCACGACGCCACCCTGCACATCGACCAGTACAGCGGCAAGGTTCTCGCCGACGTGCGTTGGCAGGACTACAACGCGGTGGCGAGGAGCGTGCAGATGGGCGTCGTGCTGCACGAAGGCAAGCTCTTCGGCCTCGGCAACCAGTTGCTGATGCTCGCGGTCTGCCTGGCGATCCTGCTCAGCTCGGCGAGCGGCCTGTGGATCTGGTGGAAGCGCAAGCCGGCCGGACGCCTTGGCGTGCCGCCGCTGCGCCACGAGCTGCCGCGCTGGAAGAGCGGCATCGCCATCATGCTGGCGCTGGGCGTGGCCTTCCCGTTGGTGGGGGCCTCGCTCCTGCTGGTCTGGGCGCTGGACTGGCTGGTGCTGTCGCGGCTGCCGGCGGTTCGCCGGGTCCTGGCTTGAGACCTGCTGCCCGGCGCTCAGTCGAGGTCGAGCTGGCGGGTCTTCCAGAGTGCCGCCAGCAACAGCACGCAGAGCAGCGCCTCGGCGCCGAGCCAGAGGAAGGTGGTTAGCGCCGGCGAGGCGTCGATCAGCACACCGTAGAGACGCGCCGCGCCGCCGCTGGCGATCACCGCCAGGGCGGCGAGCAGGCCGAGCACCAGGTAGCGGGGGCGCAGGGCGGCATAGCCGAGCAGCAGGCCGATGCCGAAGCTGGTGCCGCCGTAGCTGGCGCGCAGGTCGGTGAGGGCGGCGGGGGTGAGCGGTTCGCCGCTGGTGAGCAGGGAGGCGAGCGGGCCGGGGAAGAAGACGAAGCCCAGGCCGAGGACCACGAACAGTGCCGAGCACAGCCAGAGCAGGCGAAGCGGGTGAGTCATGCGGTGTCTCCCTTGGTCATGAAAGGGGCGCATCGACGCGCCCCCTGTTCCTTCTGACCTCAGCCGGTGCCGCGTTGCTCACTTCTCAGGGCTGGAAGGCACCGATGAAGATTGCCGGGTCGACTCGCGCGTCGTTCAGGCTGACGTTCCAGTGCATGTGCGGTCCGGTGGCCCTGCCGGTGGCGCCGACCTTGCCGAGTACGCCGCCGCGCGGCACCTGCTGGCCGAGCTTCACGTCGATCTTCGACAGGTGGCAGAACATGCTGATGAAGCCCTGGCCATGGTCGACGAACACCGTCTTGCCATTGAAGAAGTAGTCGCCGATGAGGATCACCTTGCCGGCCGCCGGCGCCTTGATCGGCGTACCGGCCGGTACCGCGAAGTCTAGACCGGAATGCGGGTTGCGCTCTTCGCCGTTGAAGAAGCGGCGCAGGCCGAAGGGGCTGGAGAGCGGACCGTCGACCGGCTTGTCGAGCATCAGGTTGCTGGGCAGGCCGGGACTGAAGCGGCGGTAGGCGGCGGTCTGCTCGGCGAGTTCGCGTTCGATGCGCTTGAGGTCTTCCGGCAGCGGATTGACCTGGCGCTTGTTCTTCAGGGTGATGCGCTGCTCGCGGTAGTGCTTGCTGCCGACGCTGAAGCGTTCCTCGTGGTTGCCGGTCGCCGCTCGCACTTCCAGCTTCTGCGGGCCGGGCTTGGTGCTCAGCGGGATGCCGACCACGGCGATCCAGCGGCGGCCTTCCTCGCGCACCACCAGCACCGGCTTGCCCTGGTAGAAGGCCCGCGGCGGCGGGCCTTCCTCGCCGAGGTCGACCACCGCCACCCCGCCGGGCACCGGCTTGTTCAGCAGGCGCATGATGAAGCTGTCGGCCTGGGTGGGCAGGGCGCAGAAAGCGGCGAGCAACAGCGTGGAAACGAAGGCTAGGGTGCGGGGCATCGGCTTCTCGACTCGTCGGGCGTCAAAGCCGTCTATGCTGGCGGAAGAGCGCGGCGGGGGAAAGCCCGCAAGGGTTGCAAACGTTTTCACCTGCGGCACTCTGTCGCGCCCGGCGTTTTTACTTTTGCCCCGCGCTCAGGCATAAAGGGCCCATTCTCCGGAGAACCGACGATGCCCCTGTCACGGCGCCCCGTGGCCTGGCTGGCCAGCCTGGCCGTGCTGATGAACCTGTTCGTGGTGCCGCTTTCGCAGGCGCTGACGACGCAGGAGCGCGCCTCGTTGCTGCTCGGCGGCTTCTGCAGCACCTCGTCCGATTCGCTGCTGCGCCTGAAGCTGGGTGCCGCGCTCAAGGACATCGATCTTCCCGACGACCACGAGAGCCTGGCCCCGCACCTCTGCTGCTGCGCCGGCGCCGCCGGCACGCCCGGACTGGTCGCCTCCTGGCCGGCATTGCCGCTGGCGCCGCTGGCCAGCCCGGCCCGTAACGCCTTCTCCGCCACCGACCTGCCTCCCCTGCGCTATTGGCGCCTCGCCAATCCGCGCGCTTCTCCTGTCGCCTGACTCCTCCCCCGCGCCTTCGACAACCTGGACCTTCGGGTCGGGGCAGGTCGCGGCGCAATACCCTAGCTTCCCCCCTGGAATCGCCGGTCCGACGGAAAAAGACCGGTCATACGCTACTGGAGAGTCACCATGCGCACATCCTTCTTTGCTGCCGCGGCCCTGCTGGCCGTTTCCGCTTTCGCCCAGGCCCACGAGTACAACGCCGGCCAGCTGCACATCGAGCATCCCTGGGCGCTGGCCCTGCCGCCGACCTCGCCGAACGGCGCGGCCTACTTCGTGGTGCAGAACCACGGCAAGGAAAACGACACCCTGCTTGGCGCCGACACGCCGCGCGCGGCTTCCGCCGAGGTGCACGAGCATGTGCACAAGAACGGCATGATGAGCATGCAGAAAGTCGACAGCGTCGACGTCGCACCAGGCAAGGACCTGCGCTTCGCTCCCGGCGGCTACCACCTGATGCTGATGGGCCTGAAGCAGCCACTGGTGGCCGGCGAGCGCTTCCCGCTGACGCTGCATTTCCGCAAGGCCGGCGACGTGCCGGTGGAAATCGTCGTCGAGTCCAAGGCGCCGGCCGAACAGGGCGGGCACGAGCAGCACGGCCACTGAGCGCCGTGTCGAGCAGGGGCGCCCGGCGCCCCGCCTTTGCGTGCGAGGTTCAGAGCATGAACAGCAACAGATATCCCTTGCCGGCGCAGACCGGCCTGGTGGTGGCTCCCGGCCTGCCGCCGAAGAACTCCACCCTGCGTCCGGACCAGCTCAACAAGCGCCTGAGCAGCGCCTGGCACCATCTCTACGACCTTTGCCCGGAACTGCTGAAGATCGATCCGCCGGATGGCCTGACCATCCTCCGTGGTTTCCTGCAATGGGCGGCCGAGCAGAAGGCCGCCTGGAACTGGGCGATGCACCTGCGCCTGTACTGCTGGCTGTTGCAGTCGCCGTTCGGCGCCAAGGTGACCGACGAGCATCTGGAGGTGCTGATGGACGCCTCCGCCGCGCGCTGGACGGTGGACGACACCAGCGCCAACCGCGGCATCCTCCTGGCCAGCCAGGGCGGTGTGCACATCACCCAGGACTGGAAGGCGCCGCAGGCCGGCGCCGGCACGCGTGTGCCGCTGGAGCGCCTGGACCTGCCGGCGCCGAACTGGACATTCGCCTATTGCGCGGTGCCCGACCCGCGGCTGCGCGAGTTCCCGGGCTGGAAGCCGT
This sequence comes from Pseudomonas sp. 22490, assembly GCF_052044465.1. Lineage (NCBI taxonomy): Bacteria > Pseudomonadati > Pseudomonadota > Gammaproteobacteria > Pseudomonadales > Pseudomonadaceae > Pseudomonas > Pseudomonas sp. 22490. Next base: position 68,540 of record NZ_JBQENS010000006.1, read on the forward strand.
TGCCGGCGCGCGGCTCGCTGGTCGGCTGAGCGCTCGCCGCCCCGCGTGGGGGGGGCGGCGCCGTTTCAGCGGTTGGCCAGGGCTCGCTGGTTGGAGTCGTAGATGTTGTCGCGTTCCGGAACGTGCCGGCCGGCGAGGCTTTCCAGCCACTCCTCGGTGCTGAGCACGGCGGCGAAGGAGGACTGCAGGACGATGCCGAAGATCCGGTGGATCTCTTCCGCGCTGGCCTGGCCGGCGCGGTTGCGGTAGGGCACCGAGCCGCTGGCGTCGTGCAGGTATTCCACCTGCCAGCCTTCGTGGATCGCCTGGCGGATGGTCGAGTCGTCGCAGTGCTGGGTCATGTAGCCGACCACGGCGAGGGTGTCGATGTCGCGCTCGCGCAGCCAGTCGGCCAGCCCGGTGCCGACGAAGGAACTGGCCAGTTGCTTTTCCACCTTGTGCTGGTAGGGCCGCGAGGCGACCACCTCGTGCAGCTCGGCCTGCCGGCTGCCGCGCGCGAACAACGGCGAGTCCGCCGGTGCCAGGTGCTGCACCACGACGATCGGGATGCCCGCCGCGTGGGCGGCATCCATGGCGGCGCCGATGCGTTCCAGCGACGATTGGATGGCGGGAAATTCGATACGCAGGTTGCCGCTGACGTATTCGTTCTGTACGTCGATGACCAGCAAGGCGCGTTTGGGTTGACGTGCGGACATGGCGTTTCCTCCTGAGTGGGTGAGGCAGATTCTGGTCCCGGCGCGGCGTAGCGAGTGAGTGGCCTGAGAGACAACTTTCGCTAGAATCGGGCCAACCCGCTCATACCCACCGAGGTGCGCATGTCCCGCCAGTCCGTGGCCGTGGTGGCCTTCGACCGCATCAGTCCGTTCCACCTGTCGGTGCCCTGCCTGGTGTTCGGCCAGGAGTGCTACGACCCCTGCGCGCAGGCCTTCGACCTGCGTGTCTGCGCCGCCGAGCCGGGCCGGCTGCGAACCACGGTGGGGTTCACCATCGAGGCCGAGGCCGGGCTGGAAGCGCTGGCCGAGGCGCAGACCGTGATCGTGCCGAGCTGGCGCGATCCACACGAGCGTCCGCCACAAGCGCTGCTGGATGCGTTGATCGCGGCCCGTGCACGCGGAGCGCAACTGGTGGGCTTGTGCCTGGGGGCCTTCGTGCTGGCCGAGGCCGGGTTGCTCGACGGTCGCCGCGCCACCACCCACTGGATGTGGGCGGAGGATTTCGCCGGGCGCTTCCCTGCGGTGCGGGTGGAGCCCGACGTGCTGTACATCGAGGACGACGGCCTGCTGACCTCGGCAGGCACCGTCGCCGGCATCGACTGCTGTCTGCACCTGGTCCGCCAGCGGCTCGGTGCGCAGACTACCAATCACCTGGCCCGGCGCCTGGTGGTGGCGCCGCATCGACAGGGCGGCCAGGCCCAGTTCATCGAGCAGCCGCTGCCGGACAGTGCCCAGGACGGCCGTCTCGGCGAGCTGCTGGTGTGGCTGCGGCAGAACCTCGACCAGGCGCACAGCCTGGACAGCCTGGCACAGCGGGTGCTGATGAGCCGGCGGACCTTCACCCGGCATTTCCGCCAGCTCACCGGCACCACCGTCAACCAGTGGCTGCAGGCCGAACGCCTGGCCCTGGCCCAGCGCCTGCTGGAAACCACCGAGCATTCGGTGCAGGCGATCGCCGGGCTGGCCGGCTTCGGTTCGGCGGTGTCGTTGCGCCAGCAGTTCTCCGCCGCGTTCGGCCTGCCGCCGCTGGGCTACCGGCGCGCCTTCGCCTCCTAGTCCGCCGGAGGGCGCTTCTGCAACTGCTGGCGCCAGAGCGCGTCCATCGCCTGCAACTGCACCGGGCCGAACAGCGCCTGCGTCGCGCCGGTGTGCCAGGCCCAGAGCTGGTCGCCGAAATCGTAGTGCCACCATTCGCTGGGCAGGTTGCTGAAACCGGCGTCGAGCATCGCGTGATAGAGCAGGCGACGGTGATCGCGGACGCGTCGCTGGCGCGTGTCGGGCTCCGCCAGGCGTTCGAAGTAGGCGGTGTAGGAGGCCGGAACGGCTTCGTCGAAGGCGCTGCCCATGTCCAGCCAGCGGCCCTGGGCGTCGCACAGGGTGACGTCCACCGCGCCGCCGGTGAGATGCGGGCTGGGCGCCTCGCGGCTGCTGCTCGGCGGCGAGACGAACTGGCGGGTGAGCCGTTCCAGCTCGGCCTCGCCGGCCCGTGGGTAGTGCGCGGCCAGGGCGCTGGACAGGCTGTCGTAGAGATACTGCTGCACGGCGAACGGCCGCCAGGCGTCCAGCACCACCAGGCGCACGCCGCCGGGGAGGGCGGCGGCGACCCGCAGGAGACGCTCGAAGACCTCGCCGCGAGCGTGGCACTCCGGGATCGCGTGAGGAATGCCGAGCTTGTGGTAGGCCGGCCAGACGCTGAACTCGCGGCTCAGCCCGAGCGCCTCCAGCGGCGTGCCGGCATCGACGATGGGGATGCCGGCCACGGCGTGCCAGTCGGGCTCCGGGAGAACGGGGATGGCTTGGGTGAAGTCGGTCATGGCGTCAATTGAGCAGGCGTGGCAGCCACAGGGTCAGGGACGGGAACAGGATCAGCAGCGACAGCACCCCCAGGGCCACGAGGATGAACGGCCAGATACCCTTGAACATTTCCAGGATATCGAGGCGGCTGATGGTCGCCACGATGAACAGGCAGGCGCCCATTGGCGGGGTGATCAGGGCGATGGTGATGTTCAGGGTGAAGATCAGCCCCAGGTGCACCGGATCCACGCCGGCGGCCAGCGCCACCGGAGCGACTATCGGCGTCAGCAGCATCAGTACCGAGACTTCTTCCATGAGCATGCCGCAGACGAAGATCACCGCGCTGATGATGAACAGCATCAGGGTCGGCGAGTGGCCGAACGGCTCCAGCAACTGGGCGAACTCGCTGGCGACCTGGGCGTAGTTGAGCAACCAGTTGACCACCGAAGCGGCGGCGATGATCACGTAGATGCTGGCGGTCAGGCGTACCGTCTCGCGCAGCGAGTTCCACAGCCCGACCAGGCTAAGTTGGCGCTGGAGCAGACCGACCAGTGCCACGTAGAGAGCGATCAGGGCGCCCGACTCGGTGGGCGTGACCAGTCCCAGGACGATTCCGGCGACGATGATCACCGGCGCGATCAGCGCGGTCAGGGCGCCGGACAGCGCCGCCAGGATCTCGCCCCAGGCCGGAGCCGCATGGCGCGCCTGCAGCCCGTTGCGGTAGGCGTACACCGCGTTCAGCAGCATGAAGGCGGCGGCCAGCAGCAGGCCGGGAATCACCCCGGCGAGGAACAGCTCGCCCACCGAGGTGTTGGTCAGCGAGGAGTAGAGGATCATGAAGATGCTCGGCGGGATGATCGGACCGATCAGCGAGCTGCCCGCGGTCAGCCCGGCGGCGAAGCGCCGCGAGTAGCCTTCCTTTTCCATGGCCGGCACCAGCAGGGTGCTGAGTGCCGAAGCGTCGGCCGCGGCGGACCCGTTGACCCCGGCGAAGAACACCCCGGCGACCACGTTGACGTGGCCGAGGCCGCCGCGGAAGTGGCCGACCAGGGCGTTGGCCAGGCGCATCAGGCGCGGGGTCATGCCGGAATGGTTCATCAGGTTGCCGGCCAGCACGAACAGCGGGATCGCCATCAGCGAGAAGATGTCCATGCCGCCGAAGAAGCGCTGCGGCAGGGTGTTGGCGAACAGCGCCGGGTCGACGAAGAGGAACCCCACCAGCGCGGTGAGCAGCAGGCAGAGGAACAGCGGCAGGCCGAGCAGGAGGTTGACCACGAAGGCTGCGATCATGGCGATGGCCATCATGCCTGCGACCCTCCCTCGACGGTGGTGCTGGCCGGCTGCCGCGGCCAGGGCCCCTGGAGCAACAGCATGAGGGTCAGCAGGCCGAAGCCGAGCGGCAGGCTGAGCAACGGCCAGGTGCGGCTGACGCCCAGGCCGAGGCTGCGGAAGCGCCCGGCGTTCAGCGCGTAGCGGGTGCTGACCCAGGCGGCGAAGGCGAAGAAGGCCAGCGCCAGCAGCCACTGGTAGAGCCTGAGGGCCTGCGCCAGGCGCGGCGGCAGGCGTTGTTCCAGCAGGTTGACGCGCATGTGCCCGCCTTCCATCCATACCGCGCCGAGCGCCAGCATTACTGCGCCGATGATGAGGTAGCGGGCCAGTTCGTCCATCCAGATCGGCGAGCTGCCGAGCAGGTAGCGGGCGAACACGCCGTAGATGAGCAGGACCAGGTCGAGCAGCAACAGCAGCGTGGCGAGGTTCAGCAACGCGGCGCGCATGCCCTTGAGCAATGACGGCATGGGAGGTACTCCGGAAAGTCGGACAGGCGCGCCCGGCCGACGGCAGCGGCCGTCGGGGGGGCAACGCGCGAAGGTCAGGGGGCGGTGGCGAGACCGGCGTCGCGGAAGGCCATCTCGGTCCAGCGCGGCTCGATGTCCTGGGTCTTCAGCCAGGCCAGGTAGGACGGCTGGCCTTTCTCGCGGAAGGCGGCGAGGTCATCGGCGGACGGCTGGATGATCTGCATGCCCTTTTCCTTGAGGAACGCGAGGTCGCGCTCCTGCTGGGCAGCGACCGCCTCGCGGTTCAGCCGGGTGGCTTCGGCGGCGGCGTCGAGCAGGGCCTGGCGCTCCTTTGCCGGGAGGCTGGCGAGCAGATCGCCGTTGGCCACCAGGAACTGGTCGGAGTACTGGATGTTGGCCAGGGTCAGGTACTTCTGCACCTGGTAGAGGCTGCCGAGGATGATGTAGGAGGTCGGGTTCATCTGGCCGTCGGCGACGCCGGTGCGCAGGCCCATGTACAACTCGGTCCAGGGGATCGGCGTGCCGGAGGCGCCGAAGGCTTCGTAGAGCGCCACCTGGCTGGGATCCATGGCGCGGAAGCGCAGGCCCTGGAAGTCCGCCGGGCCGTGGATCGGCTTCTTGCCGTTGGTGAAGTTGAGGAAGCCGCCTTCCTCGACCACCGCCAGCAGCTCGGTGCCGGTGCGCTCGCGGAAGGCCTCGCGGGCGGCCTGCCAGTAGCTGCCGCTGTCGAAGAAGGCGTGGGCCGCGGCGGCGTCCTTGAACATGAAGGGCGTGGCGCTGACGTAGATCTCCGGGAACAGCGGGGCGATCCCGGCGAAGGAGGCGATGTTCAGGCCGGGGCCGGTCATCACCTGTTCCATGCGCTGCTCCTCTTCGCCGAGCATGCTGTTGGGGTAGAGCTTGAACTGCAGTTCGCCGCCGCTCTTTTCCTCGGCCAGGCGCTTGAGGTTGCTGGCGAACAGGTGCACCAGGTTCTTCTCGCTGTCGGCGGCGCCGTTATAGCTCAGGTTGAGGGTGGTGGCGGCCTGGGCGAGGCTGCCGCCCAGGCCCAGGGCGGCGGCCAGCAGTCCGGCGGCGAAGCGGCGGGCGAGGCCGCGGCGCGGATTCGTGTGCATGTTGTTTTCCTTATGGCAGTCCGAACGGTCGGGGGATCGGCGGCACTTCTTGTCGGGGCGCGGGGCCGGGTGCTCGCACGAAAGCGAAGCAACGCTAGCCGTTGTCTCGTTGACTATTCAAGTCCGGACGTGATGCGAAAAAGACAACGCCTCAGCGCTGCGAGAGCCCGGGCGCGTCGCCACTGAAGAAGCGCATGCCGCGGCGCAGGTGTTCCAGGCAGGCGATCGCCGCCACGGTCAGCTCGCGGCCCTTGTGGCTGACGATCCGCGCGCGGGCGTCGCGCAGCGCCGGGTGGGCCAGCGGCAGGCAACGGATATGCCCGGCCTCGATCTCGTGGCTGACCGTCAACTCCGGCATGAAGGCCACGCCGATGCCGGACTTGACGAAATTGGTCAGCACCGCCACCGAGTTGGTGCGCAGCTTCGGCCTTAGCTCGATGCGCTCCAGTTGGGCGGCGATCACCGCCAGTTGGCCCATGCCGGTGCTGTTGTGGATCAACGCCAGCGACTCGTTGCGCAGCGCGCGCATCGGCACCGCGCCGCGGTGTCCGGCGAGGGCATGGTTGGCGGGGATGATCAGGTCGAGGGGCTGGCGGGTGTCGACGTGCACGTCCAACTCGCCGTCCTCGACCGGGGCGTAGACCAGGGCCAGGTCGACGGCGTCTTCCTTGACCAGCGCCACGCCTTCGTTGGCCCCGGCCATGCGGACCTCCAGCTCGATGCCGGGGTAGCGCAGGATGAAACTCTGCAATGGCTGGGAGATCAGGTCGGCGATGAAGCCCTCGCCGACCGCCAGGCGCACCTTGCCCTGGCGCAGCCCCTGCAGGGCCGACAGACGCGACAGCACGCCCTCTTCGTTGGCCCGTTGCTGGCGGTAGTGCGCCACCAGCAGCTCGCCGGCCTCGGTAGGCGCCACGCCTTGCGGGGTGCGTTGCAGGAGGCGCACGCCGAGATGTTCCTCCAGGCTGGCGAGCTGCCGGCTGATGGCCGAGGGGTCGATGTTCAGGTGCTGGGCGGCGCGGCGAAGAGAACCGTGGTGGATCACCTCGTTGAGGTAGGCCAGGGCGCGCTGGCTGAGGCGGATCATCGCGGCTCAGTCCAGCAGCGACAGGGTCACCGGCGTCCGGTGGTTGTCCTCGACCCGCACCTCCAGTTCGCCTTCCGCCAGGCGCGCCTTCAGGCGCTGTCCCGGCTGGGTCTGGCCGGCATCGCGGATCGCCCGGCCACGCTCGTCGAGGAGGATGCTGTAGCCGCGGCCCAGGGTCGCCAGCGGGCTGACCACGTTGAGCGTCTGCGCCAGTCCTTCGAGGCGCTGACGACGATCCTTCAGTACCTCACGGGCGGCGCGCGGCAGGCGCGCGGCGAGGCTGTCGAGCTTCTGCCGGAGCAGCGCCAGGGTGCGGCCCGGATGCTGTGCGGCGAGACGTGTCTCCAGGCGGACCAGGCGTTCGTGGCGGACCGCCAGCTGGCGCTCGAAGGCACGGCGCAGGCGCATGTCCTGGTCGTCCAGGCGCTGCGCCTGCTGGCGCAGGCGTTCGCCGGGATGGCGCAGGCGGCGGGCGACGCCTTCCAGGCGCAGGCGTTCGCGCAGCAACTGGTCGCGCATGCGCAGCACCAGGCGCCGGCGCAGGCCGTCGAGACGCTGCTGCAGGTCGCCGGCGTTGGGCGCCAGCAGTTCGGCGGCGGCCGAAGGCGTCGGCGCGCGCACGTCGGCGACGAAGTCGCTGATCGATACGTCGGTCTCGTGTCCGACCGCGCTGACGATCGGCGTGGCGCAGGCCGCCACGGCGCGCGCCACCGCTTCTTCGTTGAAGCACCAGAGGTCTTCCAGGGAACCGCCGCCACGGGCCAGGATCAGCGCGTCGAAGCCCTGCCGGTCGGCCAGTTGCAGCGCGCGGACGATCTGCGCGACGGCCTCGCGGCCCTGGACTGCGGTGGGCACCAGGGTCAGCTCGACCTGCGGTGCGCGGCGGCGAAACACGCTGATGATGTCGCGGATCACCGCCCCGCTGGGCGAACTGACGATACCGATGCGGCGCGGATGGGCGGGCAGCGGACGCTTGCGTTCGCTGGCGAACAGGCCTTCGCCGGCGAGTTTTTCCTTCAATGCCTCGAAGGCCAGGCGCAGGGCGCCGTCGCCGGCCGGCTCGACGGTATCGGCAATCAACTGGTAGTCGCCGCGTCCCTCGAACAGCGAGATCTTCCCGCGCACCTTTACCGCCAGCCCGTCGCGCAAGGCCTGGCGTACGCGCAGGGCGTTCTGCCGGAACAGCGCGCAGCGGATCTGCGCGTTGCTGTCCTTGAGGGTGAAGTAGACATGGCCGGAGGCCGGCCGGGCGAGGTTGGACAGCTCGCCCTCGACCCAGACCTGCGGGAACACGTCTTCCAGCAGCAGGCGGGCGCGCTGGTTCAGTTGGCTGACGGTCAGCACCTCGCGATCGAGGCCGAGCCGTTGGAAGGGATCGTTACGCATGGGCGGCATGATAAGGCGGCGCACCGGGATGTGCGATCAATCCTTGGCTTCGTTCGGCAGATTCTCCAGGAAATATTCGACGAAGCCTTCCACCAGGGGGCTATCGTCGCGTCGCCAGGCCAGCGCCACCTCGCTGTATGCCTCGGCCTCGGCCAGAGACATGAAGCGCACGGCGGGCGGTGCGATGGCGCGCATCGAGGCGGGCACCAGGGCGACGCCGAAGCCGGCCTCGATCAGTTGCAACTGGCTGGTCTTGCGCGACAGCGCGCGCGCCGGGCGTGGGTAGAAACCGGCGCCGAGGCAGAGTTCGGCGGCGCGATAGCTGAGGCCGCCGCGTTGCAGGTGGGGAATGGAGACGAAGGTTTCTCCGGCCAGGGCGGCCAGGGCCACGGGGGCTTCACGCCGGGCCAGCGGATGGTCGGCGGCGAGAGCCAGGAGCAACGGCTCGCGGTACAGGGCGCGGAGGTGCAGCCGGGGATGCTGGCGCAGCACCGGCAGGCGCAGCAGGCCAAGGTCCAGGCGTCCTTCGGCGAGATCGGCGAGTTGCTGCTCGGAGGATTGCTGGGTCAGTTCCAGGCGGACGCCGCTCTGCGCCGCGAGGTAGCCGCGCAGCGCCGCTTGCAGGCCGCCCACCAGCGGCACCGAGCTGGAGTGCCCCAGGCGCAGCAGGCCATGGCCGCCTTCGCCGACCTCGCGAGCCAGGCGCCGGGCGGCCTCCAGGTCGCCGAGCAGGCGCTGCGCGCGTGGCAGGAAGGCGCGACCGGCCGGCGTCAGCTCGACCTGGCGCGGACCGCGGCGGAGCAGTGGGGTGCCGATGCTGTCCTCCAGTTCGCGCACCTGCCGGCTGAGCGCCGACTGGGCGACGAACAGGCGTTCGGCGGCACGGCTGAAGCCGCCGGACTCGACGATTTCGACGAAGTAATGGAGTTGCCGCAAAGAGATCATCGGAAGATTCCCCATGCCTTTTCGAGATGGCTACAGGGCTCGGATTGTATTGGCTGGCGCGCCGTTGCGCTCGCTAGAGTGCGCAGGTCGTCGTTCCGGGAGTCGCCATGTCCTCGCTCGATCCGTCAGTCCTGTTCGCCGCCCTGCCGTTCAGCCTATGGCAATGGCTGCTGGTCGAACTGGCCATCGTCCTCGCCTATGTGGTGTTCGGCATCGCCGGCTTCGGCACCGCGCTGGTCGCCGGCCCGTTGCTGGCCGGGGTGCTGCCGCTGTCGCAGATCATTCCGCTGCTGGTCCTGCTGGATTTCAGCGCGTCGTTCGGCAACTGGCTGCCGGCGCGGCGGCAGATCGCCGTCACTGAGCTCAAGCGTCTGCTGCCCTGCATGCTGCTGGGCTGTGCGCTCGGGGCGTACGGACTTCTGGCGCTACGCGCGGAGCTGCTGATGCTGGCCCTCGGCGTGTTCGTCAGTTTCTATGCGCTCTACGCGCTGTTCCTCCAGCCACGCGGCCAGCCGCGCTGGCGGGCGACCTGGGCGTTGCCCTTCGGTGTCTTCGGCGGGCTGTTCGGCGCGTTGTTCGGCAGCGGCGGCTTCCTTTATTCGCTGTACCTGAACGGACGCCTGGCGAGCAAGGAGCAGATGCGTGCCACCCAGAGCGCGCTGATCGGTTGTAGCACCTTCGTCCGCCTGGGGCTGTTCCTGCTCGCCGGGCTGTATGCCGCGCGCGAGCCCTGGCTGCTCGCCGCCTGCCTGCTGCCGGGCATGGCGCTGGGCCTGTGGATCGGCCGTCGGGTGACTCTGCGTCTGTCGCGTGAAGCCTTCGTCCGCCTGGTCACCTGGCTGGTGCTGTGCAGCGGCCTGGCGCTGGTCGGGCGCTACCTGGCCGCTTGAAGCGGCTGCGCCGGGCACAGGCCGAACTGTGCGGCCAGCTCTTCGAGGCGCTGGCGCTGGAAGTCGCGGAACGCCGCGTTGGGCTGCTGCAACTCGATGAAGTCGCGCAGCGGGTCGCGCACCGCGCTGCGCACGCCGCTGAGTTCTTCGATCACAGCCAAGCCGCAGAACGGCACGTAGGCTTCCGAGTAGCCGCCTTCGTGGACCACCACCAGGCGTCCGCCGGCATGCCGCTCGGCCGCGTCGCGGATCATCGCGGTCATCGCCCGGAAGCTGTCGCTGTGCAGTTGCATGCGTGCCAGCGGGTCCACCGCGTTGGCGTCGAAGCCACTGGCGACCACGATCAATTGCGGGCGGAAGCGCTCCAGCGCCGGCAACACGATGCGTTGCATGGCCTGCATGTAGGCGTCGTGACCGCCGCCGGGAAGCAGCGGCACGTTGAGGTTGAAGCCACGACCGCGATCCTCGCCGATGTCTTCGGCGCCGCTGTAGCCAGGCGGGAAGCAGCCGTCCTGATGCAGGGAAATGCTCAGCACGTCGTCGCGCCGGTAGTAGATCGCCTGGGTGCCGTTGCCGTGGTGCACGTCCCAGTCCAGCACCGCGACCCGCTCGACGCCGTGGCGCGCCTTGGCCGCCTCGATGGCCACGGCGATGTTGGCGAAGAAACAGAAGCCCATCGCCTGGTCCGGCAGGCAGTGATGACCTGGCGGCCGCGACAGCGAGTAGGCGTTGTCCGCCTCGCCGGCGAGCACCGCGTCCAGCGCGGCGATGGCCAGGCCGGCGGAGAGCCGGGCGATCTCGTAGCTGCCCGGGCCGATCGGCGCGTCCTGGCCGAGGCTGCCGCCGCCGGCGTCGCTCAACGCCTTGAAGCGTTCCAGATAGTGCGCCGGATGCACGCGCAGCAGGTCCTCGTCGCTCGCCGGCGGTGCGCTGCGCAGTTGCAGGCGGGCGGTCAGGCCGGACACGTCGAGCAGGCTTTTCAGCCGGCGCTTGGTTTCCGGTGATTCGGCGTGTCCGGCGGCGGCAGGCGGTTGCACCCAGCCGCCGACCGGCAGGGTCAGCGCGTGCGGGCCGGCGGCGTGCCAGAGGCAGAGTTCGTCGAAGAAGAAAGCGGTACGTCGGGTCATGGCGGGTATCCGTGGTTCGGGAAAGGGTTTCAGCGTGGCCGGCAGGCCAGGGCCAGCAGCAGCGAGAGGGCGGCCAGGCCGGCGGCGATCGGCAGCAGCGGGAGGAAACCGCCGCTGCCTTCGATGAGTCGTCCGGCCAGCGCCGGGCCGATGGCCAGCCCGCCGCCGATGACCAGGTTGGAGGCGTTCATCAGGCGGCCGGATCGGTCCAGGTCGGCGAGGCAGGCGAGGATGAACGGCAGGGCGAAGGTCCAGGTGAACTTGAACAGCAGCGCGGCCAGGGCGAAGCGCGCCAGCGGTGGCTGGCCGATCAGCAGGAGGATCGCCGCGGCCATCGCCAGGTAGCCGCCGAGCAGCATCAGGTCGCGCGGCAGGCGGTTGCCGATGAAGGAGGCGCAGGCCGCCCCGGCGATGCCCATCAGGGTGGCGACGGCGAGTACCTCGCCGCTGGCGCCGGCACCGATCCCCGCGCCTTCGGCGATGGCGCCGATGAAGGTCCAGACGCCGCTGAGGCTGATATAGAAGGTGAGCACGGCGAGGATACCCAGCCCGACCCGCAGTCGCGAGTGAACCGCGCCGGTACTGGCGCGGGCTTCCGCTGGCGGGCTGCCACTGGGGAAGGCCCGCGACAACGGCAGGGCGAGGCCCATCAGGCCGGCCAGCAACAGGTAGCAGGCGGCTAGGCCGAAGCGTTCGAACAGCGCCGGCAGCAGTGCCAGGCCGACGGCGCCGACCACCAGTTGGCCCATCACCCAGAGCCCGTAGACCCGGCTCGGGATGGCGGTGCTGGCGGCGCTGGACAGGCAGAGGATCATCAGCGAGCCGCCGGCGAGGGCGCTGCAGAAACGCAGGGCGAGCAGCAGCGGGTAGCTGCCGGCCAGCGCCGAGGCCAGGTTGGCGGCGATGAACAGCAGGCCGGCGAGCAGCGCCGCGTGGCGCCAATCGACGCGTTTCAGCCAATGGAAGGCCGGCAGCGTCGCCAGGCTCATGGCGCCCAGCTCCACCGAAAACAGGTCGCCGACCCGCGCCGGGCTCAGTTGCCACTGGGTCGCCAGTTGCGCGGCGACGGCGGGGGCGGTCATCAGGATGGTCGGGGTGATCGCGGCGAACACCACGATGGCCGCGAGCAGCGCGAGGTTGCCGGACGCCGGAGAGGCGCTGGCGAGAGTCTTGTCGGAAGCGCTCATGGCTGCGCCTCCTCAGAACACATGGACCAGGCGCAACAGGGCCTGGCTGCCATGGAAAGCATTGTCGGTGGCGACGTTGCGCGAGAGACCGAACATCAGGCTGTTGCGCCGGTCCAGCCAGTGGCCTAGCTCGAAGCCGAGTTGGGTGTAGCGCTGGTGGGTGTCGTCGAGGGTATGGCCCTGCAGCTTCAGTTCGCCGCCATCGGCGTGCACCAGCTTGAGGGCGCCGTAGGTGCTCTGGCTGAAGTCGTAGGAGGCGAAGGCCTGCAGGCGATAGAGCGGTTTCTGTTCCAGGTCGCTGCCGAAGTAGTCGTCGTTCTTCGCGTAGAACTGCGCTTCCAGGTTGGCTTCCAGCACCCAGTCGCGGCCGATGCCCTGGGTGTAGTTGTAGACGAAGGTGGCGCCCCAGCGGTTGGCGCCGGGCGAGACATCGGGGTTCTTCGCGTGGTACTCGCCCAGCGGCAGGGTGATCAGGGTCAGCAGGCCGCTGTAGCGGCGCCGTTCCGGGTCGTTGATGAAGAACAGGGTGCCGCCGACCTGGGGATCGCCGAAACCGGTCTCGCCGGTATGCCCGGCGCTGCCGGGCAGGCGCGCATCGATGTCGACGAAGGGAATGATGAACTGCGGCGTGCAGAGAGTGCCGCAGATGTCGCTGAAGAACACCTGGCGGTAGGCCATCGCGTTGGTCTTGAGTTCGGCCTTGCCGTTGCGATCGGCCGGTCCGTGGAACTCATGGGCGCGGGTCGCCGGCAGGTAGAGCACGCCGAGCGTGGTGCCCGCCGGGGCGCCGAAGAAATCGCGGGCGTTGAGGTCGGCGGCGCCGGCCTCGGCGCCCAGCAGGAGCGGGATGCCGAGCAGCGCGAGGGCGCTGGCGGTCGGTGCGGCCATCGAGGCGGTGCGGTGGGTCATGTGTCGGTCTCCCCGGTCGTTGTGTGCCCGGCGTTCGTCGCGCCGGTGGTGGTTGCGCCTTTTCGCAGGCGAAAGGGCGCCCATGCCGCCCATGGCGGGGCGGGCGAAGCGGTGATGGCAGGGGTGGAGGGCTGTCAGCCAGGCGGGAACTGGTGCAGCAGGTGGGCGATGCTCGCCTTGTCGTTGACGCCCAGCTTGGAATAGATGGTGCGTATGTGATGGCGCACGGTGTTCGGCGCCAGGCCGAGGTCGCGGGCGATCTGCTTGTAGGTCTTGCCTTCGCTGAACAGCAGGGCGACGTCGCCTTCGCGATTGCTCAACTGTTCGATCGCGCTCGGTTGCCGCGCGGTGAGCAGGTAGAGGTCGCCGACCTGCCGCGAGTCGATCACCAGGCGCGCATCGCGATAGCCCTGCGGGCTGGTTTCCTCCGGCAACTGCGGACCGGTCCAGCCCGGCCAGGCGCCGAGCAGCAGGTCGACGAAGCCGCGTTCGGCGCAATGCAGCACGCCGTAGCGATCGCATACCGCCATGGCCAGAGCCTGGCGTTCGAGGGATTCGCGCAGGGCCACCAGGGTACGGATCTGGTTGGCCGAGACGGCCGCGGCCAGGTGCGCCGAGAGTTGCCCGAGGAGCAGCTTCTCCTGGTCCGCGAAGGGCGGGCCGCCAGGCGTGCGATAGAGGGCGACATGGTCGCTGAGGCGGGTGATCGGATCGACGTGGATCACGCAGAGCAGCTCACCGATGTCGTGACGCGCGCCAAGCCAGCGCAGCCCGGCGGTGGCCTGCATGTCGACGGCCACGGCGGTGCCCGGGCGGGCGTGTACCAGTCCGACGGTGATGTCGTCGTGGCTGATCGATTTCCAGTCCTCGACATAGTGCTCTTCGAGGTTGAACAGGTGTGCGCTGTGCTCCACCGGCACGCCGTCGATCAGCGCCGCGCGGCCCCACCAGGCACGCTGGAACGGCACCAGTTGCTGCAGACGTTCCAGCGCGGTGCGATGGAAACGCTCCAGGGTCTTGTCGCGCGCCAGCCGGTTGATGTCCAGCACGGCGGCGCCGAACGCCGCGAGCAAGGCTGCGGATGACGAATGCGGGTCAGTGCTCCCTTTCATTCTCTCCCCCGTCCCACTTTTATAGTTCTTGGAATCGGCGTCCCGCCGCCTGGGCGGTCGCTGGGTGACGTACGCAGTATCCGGCCATCCGCCGCCGCGCTGCCATCCTGCAAATGCGGGATAGGACAGGCGGAACGGGGCCTGGCGGGCGCCTTGCAAGATATTTGCCCATTCGCCGTTTTCGGCGATCAACTGCGTTGAGCGGAAGCCCGTGGCTGGGTATAATGTCGCGCTTCCATTTTTCCCGTCTGGGAGCGCCCGCCATGCTGCGAATCAGTCAAGAAGCCCTGACTTTCGACGACGTCCTTCTGATCCCCGGTTATTCCGAAGTCCTGCCCAAGGACGTGAGTTTGAAAACTCGCCTGACCCGCGGCATCGAACTGAACATCCCGCTGGTATCCGCCGCGATGGATACCGTGACCGAAGCCCGCCTGGCCATCGCCATGGCCCAGGAAGGCGGCATCGGCATCATCCACAAGAACATGGGCATCGAGCAGCAGGCCGCGGAAGTCCGCAAGGTCAAGAAGCACGAAACGGCCATCGTCCGCGACCCGGTCACCGTGACCCCCTCGACCAAGATCATCGAACTGCTGCAGATGGCCCGCGAGTACGGCTTCTCCGGTTTCCCGGTGGTGGAGCAGGGCGAGCTGGTCGGTATCGTCACCGGTCGCGACCTGCGGGTGAAGCCGAACGCCGGCGATACCGTCGCCGCGATCATGACCCCGAAGGACAAGCTGGTCACCGCCCGCGAAGGCACCCCGCTGGAAGAGATGAAGGCCAAGCTCTACGAGAACCGCATCGAGAAGATGCTGGTGGTCGACGAGAACTTCTACCTGCGTGGCCTGGTGACCTTCCGTGACATCGAGAAGGCCAAGACCTACCCGCTGGCGTCCAAGGACGAGCAGGGCCGCCTGCGCGTCGGCGCCGCCGTCGGCACCGGCGCCGATACCGGCGAGCGCGTTGCCGCGCTGGTCGCCGCCGGGGTCGACGTGGTGGTGGTGGACACCGCCCACGGCCACTCCAAGGGCGTGATCGAGCGTGTGCGCTGGGTCAAGCAGACCTTCCCGGACGTCCAGGTGATCGGCGGCAACATCGCCACCGCCGAGGCCGCCAAGGCCCTCGCCGAGGCTGGCGCCGACGCGGTCAAGGTCGGCATCGGCCCGGGCTCGATCTGCACCACCCGCATCGTCGCCGGTGTCGGCGTGCCGCAGATCTCCGCCATCGCCAACGTTGCCGCCGCCCTCGAAGGCACCGGCGTACCGCTGATCGCCGACGGCGGCATCCGCTTCTCCGGCGACCTGGCCAAGGCCATGGTCGCCGGCGCCTACTGTGTGATGATGGGCTCGATGTTCGCCGGTACCGAGGAAGCGCCGGGCGAGATCGAGCTGTTCCAGGGCCGTTCCTACAAGTCCTACCGCGGCATGGGTTCGCTGGGCGCCATGTCCGGCTCCCAGGGCTCGTCCGACCGCTACTTCCAGGACGCCTCCGCCGGCGCCGAGAAGCTGGTGCCGGAAGGCATCGAGGGTCGCGTGCCGTACAAGGGCGCCCTGTCCGCCATCGTCCACCAGCTGATGGGCGGCCTGCGCGCCGCCATGGGCTACACCGGCAGCGCCGACATCCAGCAGATGCGCACGCAGCCGCAGTTCGTCCGGATCACCGGCGCGGGCATGGCCGAGTCCCATGTCCACGACGTCCAGATCACCAAGGAAGCCCCCAACTACCGGGTTGGTTGAGGCTGATTGAAATGAGTGCTGCACGGGGCTGTTCGATTCAGCCCCGTGTCGTTTTCGAATTCCGTAGCGAGAGATGGCCATGTCCCAAGACATTCACGCCCACCGTATCCTGATCCTCGATTTCGGCTCCCAGTACACCCAACTGATCGCCCGCCGCGTGCGCGAGATCGGCGTGTATTGCGAAATCCATCCCTTCGACATGAGCAACGAGGCGATCATCGCCTTCGCGCCGCGCGGCATCATCCTCGCCGGTGGCCCCGAGTCGGTACACGAAGCCGACAGCCCGCGCGCGCCGCAGGCGGTGTTCGACCTGAAGGTGCCGCTGTTCGGCATCTGCTACGGCATGCAGACCATGGCCGAGCAGATGGGCGGCAAGGTGCAGGGCTCCGACCTGCGCGAGTTCGGCTACGCCCGCGTCGACGTGGTCGGCAAGGCGCGCCTGCTGGACGGCATCGAGGACCACGTGGACGACGACGGCGTGCTCGGCCTCGACGTGTGGATGAGCCACGGCGACAAGGTCACCGAGATGCCGGCCGGCTTCCACATCCTGGCCAGCACCCCGAGCTGCCCGATCGCCGCCATGGCCGACGATGCCCGCGCCTACTACGGCGTGCAATTCCACCCGGAAGTCACCCACACCAAGCAGGGCCTGCGCATTCTCTCGCGCTTCGTCCTCGACATCTGCGGTTGCGCCGCGCTGTGGACCCCCTCGAACATCGTCGACGACGCCATCGCCACCGTGCGCGCCCAGGTCGGTTCCTCCAAGGTCCTGCTAGGCCTCTCCGGCGGCGTGGACTCCTCGGTGGTCGCCGCGCTGCTGCACAAGGCCATCGGCGACCAACTGACCTGCGTGTTCGTCGACAACGGCCTGCTGCGCCTGCACGAAGGCGACCAGGTGATGGCCATGTTCGCCGAGAACATGGGCGTGAAGGTGATCCGCGCCAACGCCGAGGACAAGTTCCTCGGCCGCCTGGCCGGCGTCGCCGACCCGGAAGAGAAGCGCAAGATCATCGGCCGCACCTTCATCGAAGTCTTCGACGAAGAAGCCACCAAGCTGCAGGACGTGAAGTTCCTCGCCCAGGGCACCATCTACCCCGACGTGATCGAGTCGGCCGGCGCCAAGACCGGCAAGGCCCACGTGATCAAGTCGCACCACAACGTCGGCGGCCTGCCGGAGGACATGCAGTTCGAACTGGTCGAGCCGCTGCGCGAACTGTTCAAGGACGAAGTGCGCAAGATCGGCCTGGAGCTGGGCCTGCCCTACGACATGGTCTACCGCCACCCGTTCCCCGGCCCGGGCCTGGGCGTGCGCATCCTCGGCGAGGTGAAGAAGGAGTACGCCGACCTGCTGCGCCAGGCCGACCACATCTTCATCGAGGAACTGCGCGCCTTCGACTGGTACCACAAGACCAGCCAGGCGTTCGTGGTGTTCCAGCCAGTGAAATCGGTCGGCGTGGTCGGCGACGGCCGTCGCTACGCCTGGGTCGTCGCCCTGCGCGCGGTGGAGACCATCGACTTCATGACCGCGCGCTGGGCGCACCTGCCCTACGAACTGCTGGAGAAGGTCTCGAACCGCATCATCAACGAGATTGCCGGTATCTCCCGGGTCACCTACGACGTGTCGAGCAAGCCGCCGGCGACTATCGAGTGGGAGTGAAGCCACTTCTTCCCTGGTGATTCATCCGAAAGACAACGGCCGTAAGGCCGTTGTCTTTTATGGCTCCGCCGAAAGCCTTGTGGCTCCGCCAAATGATGTCTGTATAGCGTTGGCTGGTGGTCCAGCAACTGTTTAACGGCCGTTTTACGGTTGAATCGGCCCGTCGATCATGAGATATACTGCTTCGCTTTAATGATGCTTTGCTAATTGTCATGGCAGCTTTTCAGTGAAAAGTGTCGGTTTCTCGGGGCTGTCGAAATTTCGCAGCATTTTTGGGGTTTCATTGTTTCAGAGGCGAGTTTCGGGATGAAAATAAAGGCCGCGTTGATTGTTGATGATCTTTCATTGAGTGAGTGGCAAAAGCGGGCGATTGAAGACTCTTCTGAGTATCTTGATATTCAATTGGTTCTCAGTTGTCGTAATAGCGCGACCAAGAAAAGTGTCATCAAGCATTGCGGGTATTATTTTCTCAATATTCTTTCCCTGAAGAATGATATGACTCGTCGAGTGCAGTTAGACTCTCGTGGCTCAGAAGTCATTCATTTCGATTCTGATTACGAAGGGGCCTGGCAGCGCATCCCGGAAGATGTCTGCGCCCGAATTCTGGATAAGGGAATAAAGCTGGTCATCAAGTTTGGCATGTCTCTGCTCCGCATCGATGGAGGATTGCAGAGGCTGGACATTCTTTCCTACCACCATGGCGATCCAGAGTACTACAGGGGGCGGCCCGCGGGCTTTTATGAGATCTATGAAAATGCAGACAGCGTCGGGATCATAGTCCAGAAGCTCTCCAACAAACTGGACGCCGGCGAGGTCTTGGTGCGCGGGTACTCCAAGGTTCATCACCACTCCTACAAGAAAACCTCAAGAAACTTTTATCTGAATTCGGTCGTGCTGCTTCGCAAGGCGCTTGTCAATTACTCTCGGGGAGAGCAGGTGGTATTAGAAAAGCTGGGCAAAAACTACCGTCTGCCCAGCAATTTCACCGTCTTCAAGTTTTTCTGCAAGACTATCTTCCGGGGGCTTGCCCGGCTATCGTACGGGGCGTTTTTCGAAAAAAAATGGAATGTCGTTGCGCTTCCTTACAACGATATTCCTTCGTTGCAAGAATTGTCCGTCTCAGCAGGAAAGATTCCGAAGGTGGAGAAGGGGTATACTTTCTACGCCGATCCTTTCTTTAGTGCGGACGGTAAGCTGATACGTCTCGAAGCCTTGAATGCTAGCAACGGTCTGGGTGAAATCATTGAATTGAAGGCCCAGAGTCTTGACTTTTCACGTGTGATCTTGAAGGGGAATCATTTTTCCTATCCCTATTCGTTCGAGGCGTCTGGTGTCGAATATCTGATACCGGAAGTCGCCTCTCATTCCGCTCCCTGTCTTCTGCCTCCTCCTTTCGCTCTGGAGAGCAAGAAGCTATTCCAGGGAATGGAGGGTGAGCGGATTCTGGATGGCACGCTTTTCGAACACGGGGGCAGGTACTACCTGTTCTGCGGCCAGGCGGTATCAGGTTCGGACAACCTTTATCTTTATGTCGGCGAGAGCCTGGAAGGACCCTACACTTCCCATCCCTGTAACCCTGTGGTGATGAATCCCGGCTCCGCACGAATGGGCGGGCGTATCTTCAAGGAGGGAGGAAAGCTTTACCGGTTCGGTCAGAACAACTCCTATGGTTATGGAAGCAGTCTGGCCGTAAACGAAATCGAGGTGCTCGATCCAGAGCATTATTCGGAGAAGCGTGTAGCAAACCTGGCGTTCCAGGACGCACGCGGTCCGCATACCATCGACATTCATGGGCAAACCATGATCCTCGATTTCTACCAGGACAGATTTTCGCTTCTGGCGGGGTATCGCCGTTTGGTGGCCAGGCTGCTCAGCAAGGGCTGAGCCATTTCCGCGTCGCCAGCAAGTTACCCACGAACTGGGCGGAGCGACTACTGGTCGTAGAGACGCACATGGGGCAGGGTGGCCGACAGGTCGCCGTCTTCTATGTATGCGTCTTGGCAGGCCGGCGAATTTGTGATGTTAGCCATCGATTTTCTTCGCTCGGCGGCGGAAGCTTCTGTGGTTTTACCTATTCCCGAGCAAGCGAGGGAGCGGCTTCAACAAGCAAGTACAAGTCAGGCTCATGTCGAACGGTTATCCACCAAAGTATCGCTCTGATATTGATGGCTTGCGCGCAGTGGCGGTGCTTTCCGTCATTGTGTTCCATGCCTTCCCGGAAGTGTTCGGTGGAGTGACCTGCCCCCAGTTTTAGTACAGCTGCCTAGTTAGTAGGCCCTGGGGTTGATATCAATTTTTCCTGCTTCAGCTGCTGTTGGCGAGTTCGCCAACGTACAGCAAATTCTGCGCCGTCCCGTGCTTTTCTTGCAGCGGTGATGAAACAGCTGCTTACGGGATCGGACGATCTCGATAGGAAACTGGATTCCGCTGCATTCGGAATCCAGTTTTCCACTTCGATAATGACCCTCGTCCCAAGAGCCAGCGCTATCCGCCTGGCCGCTTCCGCATGCGAGGAGAGTTCTCATGGCTATCAGGCAAACCCCCATCAATTCGGGATTCGGAGCGAAAACGCAGGCCAGCGAGGTGATGGCGGGGCGAGACCTCTCCGGAAAGACCGCCATCGTGACCGGCGGCTACTCCGGTCTTGGCCTGGAAACCACGAAGGCGCTGGCCGACGCGGGCGCGCGGGTCATTGTTACGGCGCGCAGACCGGATGTGGCAAGGGAGGCGCTGCTCGGGCTCGACGAAGTCGAGGTGCAGGCGCTCGACCTGGCCGAGTTGGCCAGCGTGCGTCGGTTCGCCGAGGCCTTCTCCGCCTCGCGCCGTCGTGCCGATATCGTCATCAACAACGCCGGTGTGATGGCCTGTCCCGAGACCCGCGTAGGCCCGGGCTGGGAAGCGCAGTTCGCGACCAATCACCTTGGCCACTACGCCCTGGTGAACCTCTTGTGGCCGTCGCTCGCGGATGACGCGCGAGTGGTCGCCGTGTCCTCCGCCGGGCACCGCTACTCGGCGATCCGCTGGGACGACGTGCAGTTCGAACGGGGCTACGACAAGTGGCTGGCTTATGCGCAGTCGAAGACTGCCAACGCCCTGTTCGCCATCCAGTTGGATGCGCTGGGTCGCGAGAGGGGTGTGCATGCCTTCGCATTGCATCCGGGCAGCATCGCCACACCGTTGCAACGCCATGTTCCACGGGCGGAGATGATCGCCCTGGGCTGGATGGACGAAGCCGGCAATCCGGCCAGCCCCGACACGCTCAAGACCCCGCAGCAGGGGGCTGCCACCCAGCTGTGGGCTGCGACCTCTCCGCTGCTGGCGGGGATGGGCGGGCTCTACTGCGAGGATTGCGACATCGCAGGCATCGCGCCGGACGACTCGCGCACCCTGGCCGGCGTACGCGAGCATGCGATCGATCCGGAGCAGGCCCGCCGTCTCTGGAGGCTTTCGGCGACGCTCACCGGGATCGACGCATTCGCGTCCTAGTCGAGCACACGGAAGACGTCGCGGATACCGCGCTTTCTGTCCATCAAACAAGCACCGGGATCGATCGAATGACCTCCAGCAGCGTAGGGAAAGGTATTGCCATCTCCGGCATGTTCTTCATGCTCGGATTGTGTTTCGGGAGCCTCAGCTCCCGGATGGCCACGATAAAAGACGGACTCCAGCTTTCCGACGGGGTGTTCGGCAGTGCGCTTTTCGCCATGTCGGCCGGGGTGGTGCTCTCGTTGCCGGTATCCGGCTGGATGATCGCGAAGCTCGGCAGCAGAAACGTTGGAGTAACGGCGATTCTCGCGAACGCCGTTCTGCTGTCGTTGGTTCCCTTGGCTTCTAGCGTCTACCAGCTTGCTGCTCTGTTGTTCGTATCGGGGTTCTCCTATAGCGCGGTCAATGTGTCGAACAATACCCAGGCAAGCCTGTCGGAGGCGCTCATCGGAAAGACCGAGTTACCGTTTTTCCACGGTATATGGGGGTTGGCGGGATTCGTCGGCGCCGGGTTCGGGGCGTTGATGATCGGGCAGGACTTTGCCTTGTCCACGCATTTCGGCGTGATATCGGTGATCGCCTTCCTGGCCGCCCTGGCCTGCTGGCGCTTTCTCCACGACCAGCCTGGCGCGGAGCGGGTCGGGCGGGCCTTCACGATGCCGGACAGGAGGCTTTTCAACTACGGGCTGATCGTTTTTTTCTCGATGGCCTGCGAAGGCATCATGTATGACTGGAGCGTCGTCTATTTCCAGGACGTGGTCTCGGCCGAGCGGCAACTGGTCGGAGTCGGCTTCATGGTGTTCATGGGCGCCATGACTGTCGGCCGGCTTCTGCTGAACCGAGTCGCCGACCGTTTCGGTACGCGCAGCACCTTGCAGTGGAGCGGGGGGCTCGCCTTGATCGGCATGGTCACGACGATCGCCTATCCGAGCCTGCTGGCGTCGATCATTGGCTTCTGCCTTGTCGGTCTCGGCATCTGTACCGTCATTCCGCTGGTGGCGGGGGCCGCCGCCCGCTCCTCGAGCATGGCGCCGAGTTCGGCTATCGCAGCCGTTCTGACGATCGGATTCCTGGGCACGTTGATCGGCCCGCCGCTGATCGGCTTTCTCTCCGAAGCGTTCGGCCTGCGTTATGCCTTCGGCGCGTGCGTGGTCCTGGCCATCGGGATCATCCTTCGGGCGGGAAAGATACCGTGGCAAGCTCCGTCGGTCGTTTGACCATGCGCTCGACCGCTCGGGGAACCTGCCGCATGGGCGGTTCGCCGAGCGCTATGCCCTGCTGGCCTGCCGGCTGCGATAGTCTCTGGGCGAGCATTTCATGATGCGTTTGAAGGCGTTGCTGAAGGCGCTGTCCGAGCCGTAGCCCAGGGTTTGCGCGATCGAGGAAATCGTCGCTTTGCTGTCGCGCAGGGCGCGAGCCGCCAATTGCATACGCCAGTGCGATACATATTCCAGCGGCGCCAGTCCCGCGGTTTGCTTGAAACGCAGGGCCAGCGTGGAGCGCGAGGTACCCGCTACGTCGGCCAGGCGCTCGACCGTCCAGACTTTGGCCGGCTCGGCGTGGATCGCCCGGATCGCCGCGCCTATGCGCGGATCGGACAACGCCAGCAGCCAACTGGGCGTGTCGCTGCCCTTGCCGGCGAGATAGAGGCGCAGCACCTGCGCCAGCATGATGTGGCCCAGGTGGTGAGCGATCAGCGCGCTACCGGGTGACGGGCAGGAAAACTCATGGGCCAGTCGGTGCAGCGCCCAGCTCAGTACGGATGCCTGGTCCGAATCGCTTTTCACGACGGTCACCGGAGGCAGCCCGTCGAACAGCAGGTTGGCTTCTTCGCCAAAGGCGAAGCGACCGCCGATCAGGAAACAATCCTCGCTTTCCCCATAGTGCGCGACGCCGTCAGGGGCATCTCGGTAGAGCAGCGTGGCGTCGGCGGCGGGAAGGGATAGATCGCTGCCGACCAGCAGCGGACTGCGGCAGGACACCAGAAAGCAGTCGCCCGCTTCCAGTCGGATCGGCTCTTCCATGCCGTCGGTGGCCAGCAGGCAAGCGCCACGGACTACCACGTTGAACTTCACACCTTCCGGTGCCGGAAAGCGGAGTGCCCAATCGCCGCCGGTCTTCAGGGCGCCGAAGGAGGAGTCCTGGCTGTTGACCAGGGAAAGGACTTCGGAGAGAGGATCCATTGATGCTGGACGATCGCGATAGAAGATAGGAGTTTTTTGCATTCTAAGTCCGGAGATGTTTTCTCACAATGAGATTGCATCAGGTTGCCATCGACTCGGAGAACAGCATGCACGACAGACAGTTTCACATGCCTCCCGCTTTCGGCGGTGAGGCCAGCGACAGTGTCGCTCTCGCGGCGGGAGAGAAGCGATGATCAACCGTCAGATCGTTCTGAGCGAGCTTCCCCGGACTGCGCTCGCTGTCCGGCATTTTCAGGGGCGCGAGGTGCGTTGTCCGGTTCCGGCCGACGGTGAGCTGTTGCTTCGTGTCCTGTACATACCGCTGGACGCCGCCAGCCGGGCCTGGATGCAAGGCGCGACCTATCGCCCCGGCCTCGTGGCCGGGGAGGTGATGGCGGGGTTGGGACTGGCCGAGGTGGTGGAATCGTGCTCGGCGTCGTTCCAGCCCGGCGACCTGGTCTGTGCCGAGACCGGCTGGCAGACTTTCGCGGTCGTGCCGGCGGCCGGGCTCATCAGGCTGCCGCGCCTGGAGCCCCTCACGCATCTGCTCAGCGTCTACGGCGTAGCAGGCCTGACGGCCTATTTCGGCCTTCTCGAATGCGCCAGGCCGGTGCAGGGCGAAACGCTGGTAGTGTCTGCCGCCGCCGGTGCCGTCGGCTCTATCGTCGGGCAGATCGCCAGGATCAGGGGCTGCCGTACCATCGGCATTGCGGGAGGCGCCAGCAAATGCGCCTGGCTGGTTCGTGAACTGGGTTTCGACGCGGCACTCGACTACAAGACGGGGACGCTGGCCGATGACTTGCGGCGGACCTGTCCGGACGGGATCGACGCGTATTTCGACAACACTGGCGGTGCAATCCTCGATGCCTGCCTGCCGAACATGGCGGAGCATGGACGGGTCGCCTGTTGCGGCGCGATTTCGCAATACGACCTGGACCGACCCGCCGCCGGTCCTGCCGGGATCCCCGGGCTACTCATCATCAAGCGCCTGACGTTGCGCGGATTCCTTCTTGGCGACTTTCTCGAGAGCAGAGAGCGGGCGCTCTCCGATCTCAAGGCATGGGTCGACTCCGGGCAGATCAAGGTATACGAGGATGTGCTCTACGGGCTGGAAAGCCTGCCGGCGGCTCTGGTCGGCCTGTTGAATGGCGAGAACTTCGGCAAGCGCATCGTGAAGGTAGCCTGAGCGTAGTCCGCGACCAGCGATCCGCCGCTGGCGCTGGGGAGCTCTTTTGCTTGCTGCAGGTCAGCGGGAGTGTATTTGTTCCGAGCGAGAACTCGCCTTGTGGGCGTGGAAATGAGAAAATCTATCATTTCCCAGCCGCAGTACCGCGAAGGTGAAGGCTCCATGACATTTACCCGTAGACAAGTGCTCGGCGGCCTCGCCGGGCTGGCGGTGGTCGGCCTCGGCGCCGGCGGCGCGCGCTTCTGGCTGGCGCGTCCGCAGGTGGCGCAGGAGTACGACTACGAACTGATCGCCGCGCCGCTGGACCTGGAGATCGTCCCGGGCTTCAGCAGTCCGGCGCTGGCCTATGGCGGCCAGTGCCCCGGCGTGGAGTTGCGGGCGAAGCAGGGCGAGTGGCTGCGGGTGCGCTTCACCAACAGGCTGGACGAACCGACCACCATCCACTGGCACGGCATCCGCCTGCCGATCGAGATGGACGGCGTGCCGTACATTTCCCAGCCGCCGGTGCAGCCGGGCGAGAGTTTCATCTACCAGTTCAAGACCCAGGACGCCGGCAGCTACTGGTACCACCCGCACCTGATGAGCAGCGAGCAGCTCGGCCGCGGGTTGGTCGGCCCGCTGATCATCGAGGAGCGCGAACCCACCGGGTTCCGCCACGAGAAGGTTCTCTGCCTGAAGACCTGGCACGTGGACGAGCAGGGCGCCTTCACCCCCTTCAGCGTGCCGCGCCAGGCCGCGCGCGAAGGCACCCGCGGGCGCTATTCGACGATCAACGGCAAGCATGTGCCGACCATCGACCTGCCGGCCGGGCAGATCGTCCGGGTGCGCCTGCTGAACGTCGACAACACCGTCACCTACCGTCTCAACCTGCCCAACGGCGAGGCGAGGATCTATGCCATCGATGGCCATCCGGTGGAACCACGCGGCTTCGAGGGGCAGTACTGGATCGGTCCCGGGATGCGCCTGGAGCTGGCGCTGAAGGTGCCGGAAGCGGGCACCGAGCTGTCCCTGCGCGACGGGCCGGTACGCCTGGCGACGATCCGCAGCGTGGCCAGCGCCGAGGCACCTGCCGGCGACTGGCCGAAGCCGTTGCCGGCGAATCCGGTGAGCGAACCGGACCTGGCCAATGCCGAGAAGATCGGTTTCCGTTTCGAGTGGGTCGGGGCGATGTCCGATACCAGCGGCAAGAATCCCTATCCGTCGTTCTGGCAGATCAACGGCAAGGCCTGGGAAGGCGGCGAGGAGCACAAGCACAACGCGCCGCCGCTGGCCAAGCTCAAGGAAGGCCAGAGCTACATCTTCGAGCTGCGCAACATGGCGCAGTACCAGCACCCGATCCACCTGCATGGGATGGCCTTCAAGGTGCTGGATTCGGATCGCCGGGAGATCATCCCGTACTTCACCGACACCTACCTGCTGGGCAAGAACGAGACTGCCCGCGTGGCGCTGGTGGCGGACAATCCGGGCCTGTGGATGTTCCACTGCCACGTCATCGACCATATGGAGACCGGCCTGATGGGGACCATCGCGGTCGGCGAGGCCTGGTGCGGGTGACTAAGCTGATCAGCAACGGCAAGGGCTACCCGACGGTAAAAGGCGTGCGTCCGATCATCGATCGCAGCCGGGACCCGCATTTCATGCGCGAGGCCCTGGCAGAGGCGGAAAAGGCCGCGGCCCTCGGCGAAGTGCCGGTGGGCGCGGTCCTGGTGCGCGAGGGCGAGATCATCGGGCGGGGCTTCAACCGGCCGATCAGTAGCCACGATCCCAGTGCCCACGCCGAAATGCTGGCGATCCGCATGGCAGCGGCGGAGGCGGGCAACTACCGGCTGCCAGGCAGCACCCTGTATGTGACCCTGGAACCCTGCAGCATGTGTTCCGGACTGCTGGTGCACGCACGCATCCAGCGCCTGGTGTACGGCACGGTCGAGCCCAAGTCGGGCGCAGTGGAAAGCCGTGGGCGATTCTTCGAGCAGGAGCATCTCAACCATAGGGTCATGGTCGAGGGTGGCGTGCTGGCGGAAGAATGCAGCCAGGCGCTCTCGGCGTTCTTCCGCGCGCGGCGCGAAGCGGCGAAGAAGCCTCGCGAAGACTGACGGATGTTTCTCTTTTCGAACGCTCCGGCTGAAACGTTAAAGCACGTCCTTGCCCCTTCCTCTCCTTCAAAAGCCATCTGCATCAATTATTTATCCGGATATTTCGGACGATCGGCATAGGCGTAAAGTCGTAGTCGCCGCGCGCTTCCTTCGTCGAATTGTGTGATATTTTGCACGGCCGCTTGAGCAAGCGGCCCGCAGGCAATGGCTTCAGGTGAGAGCGAGCCCGCCTGCGGATACCCCCGCCGGACCGCGCAGCCGAAAAGCGCGGCCGGTCCGGAGGCGTCCGCGATTCCCGGCCCTGCATTGTCCTCGAAGAAGGCCATCGGTACGGCGGTCCTGGCCGCCTCCCGCACAATGCCAATTCGAAATGCAGGGAGTTGTTGTCATGAGTGATACCCGGGTCCAGCAGTATCAGGATCACGCCGGGGCGGAAGCCGTCGATTCCTCGGGACTGGAGGTCAAGCGCCTGACGTTCCTCGAGGCGGTGGCGATGATCGTCGGAACCAACATCGGCGCAGGCGTGCTGTCCATGGCCTACGCCAGCCGCAAGGCCGGCTTCATGCCATTGCTGCTCTGGCTGGCGGTGGCCGGCCTGTTCACCACCATTTCCATGCTCTACGTCTCGGAAACCGCCCTGCGCACGCGCACCCACAACCAGTTGAGCGGCCTTGCCCAGCGCTATGTCGGCTCCTTCGGCGCCTGGGCGATCTTCCTGTCCGTGGCGGTCAACAGCATCGGCGCGCTGATCGCCTACATGAGCGGCAGCGGCAAGATCCTCAGCGCCTTCTTCGGCATCAGCCCGGCCCTGGGCAGCGTGCTGTTCTTCATTCCGGCCGCCGGCGTGCTGTACTTGGGGCTGAGCGCCATCGGCAAGGGCGAGAAGTTCATCAGCATCGGCATGGTCAGCATGATCCTGATCCTGGTGGCGGCCACCCTGCTCAACGACAATACCGAGTTCGCCCGTCTGCTCGACGGCGACTGGATCTACATGGTGCCGGTATTCAACATCGCGGTGTTCTGCTTCTCCGCCCAGTACATCGTCCCGGAGATGGCCCGTGGTTTCAGCCACGCCCCGGAGCGCCTGCCGAAGGCGGTGATCACCGGGATGCTGACCACCTTCGTCCTGCTCAGCATCGTGCCGCTCTCGGTGATCGCCCTGACCGGCCTGGAGAACCAGTCCGAAGTCGCCACCCTGGCCTGGGGCAAGGCGCTCGGCGAATGGGCCTTCTTCACCGCCAACACCTTCGCCCTGTGCGCCATGCTGACGTCCTACTGGGGCCTGGGCGGTAGCTTCCTGACCAACATCTTCGACAAGTTCCACAAGCTCGGTCCGGAGAACCGGCCGAAGACCCGCCTGCTGGTGCTGGCGATCGTCGCGCTGCCGCCGTTCGTCCTGGCCTACAGCGGGCTGGTCGGCTTCGTCAACGCGTTGTACTTCGCCGGGGCCTTCAGCGGGGTGATTCTCTCGATCATGCCGATCCTGATGCTGCGCTCGGCGCGTAGGAACGGCGACTTCGAGCCGGCCTGGAAATGCGGCTGGATCGCCCATCCGGCGATCCAGGCGGTGATCGTGACGATCTACCTGGCCAGCGCCGCCTACGCCATTTGCAGCGCCATGAACCTGCTGCCGGCCGGCTGGTAGGTCATCGCTGCCGGAAGAGGCCGCCATAGGGCGGCCTTTTTCATGGGATTTATTTTATCCGGATAATATTGTCGCTCTATTTATATCCGGGTATTATTCGGGCGTTCCATCCATGGGAGCCTGTCATGGCCAATGATCCATACATCCAATCCTTCACCTGCTTCGACGGCACGCGCCGGCTGCTGACGGCGGCGCTGCCGGAGGTCGCGCTGGCCTTGAAGCAAGCGGTCGCCGGCGGTGCAGCCGGACCGCTGCTGGTATTCGACAATGCCACTGGGCGCTCCGTCGATCTCGATATCCGTGGTTCCAGCGAGGACCAGCTGGCGCGCCTGGTCGTCGCAGGCGAGCGGCAACCGGCGGAGGAGGCCGCGCCGCGCGGGCGCGGGCGGCCGAAGCTGGGCGTGGTGGCGCGCGAGGTGACCTTGTTGCCGCGCCACTGGGAATGGCTCGCCGCGCAGCCCGGGGGCGCCTCGGTGGCGCTGCGCAAGCTGGTCGAGGAGGCGCGCCGCAGCCAGTCCGGGCGTGCGCGGCAGGCGCAGGAGCGCGCCTACCATTTCATGAATGCGATGGCCGGCGACCTGCCGGGCTTCGAGGAGGCGACGCGTGCGCTGTTCGCCGGGGATCGCGAGGGCTTCGCCGAGCGGATCGCCGGCTGGCCGACCGATGTGCGCGAGCACGCCGCCTGGCTGGCAAGCGACGGAGAATCCTGAGGGGAGGGGGCGGCTAGAGTTTCTCGTCGCCGCTGTCTTCTTCCGGGCGCGTCTTGTTCACGCCGGGCAGGTGCAACCCGCTCTCGGCGATCTGGCTGCCTTCCATCTGCGGCTGGGTCACCCAGGTGAGGATGTCGTAGTAGCGCCGCACGTTCTGTACGAAGTGCACGGTCTCGCCGCCGCGCGCATAGCCGTAGCGGGTCTTGGCGTACCACTGCTTCTGCGCCAGGCGCGGCAGCATCTTCTTCACGTCCAGCCACTTGTTCGGGTTGAGGCCTTCCTTCTCGGCCATCTTGCGCGCGTCTTCCAGGTGCGCGCCGCCGATGTTGTAGGCGGCCAGGGCGAACCAGCTGCGGTCCGGTTCCTTGATGCTCTCGGGCAGTTCGCTGCGGATCTGCACGAAATACTTGCTGCCGCCCTGGATGCTCTGCTTCGGGTCGAGCCGGTTGGACACGCCCATCGCCTGGGCGGTCCGGTTGGTCAGCATCATCAGGCCGCGCACGCCGGTCTTGGAGGTGGCGCCGGGCTGCCACAGCGATTCCTGGTAGCCGATGGCGGCGAGCAGGCGCCAGTCGGTATCCAGCTGCTTGCCGCTCTGCTTGAAGTGGCTTTCGTAGCGCGGCAGGCGTTGCTGCAGGTGCTGGGCGAAGGTGTAGGCGCCGACGTAGCCGAGTACGTCGACATGCCCGTAGTAACGGTCCTTCAGGCGTTGCAGCAGGCCTTCCTTCTTGGCCTGGTCGAGGAACGCGTTGACCTCGTTCATCAGGCTGTCGTCGTCGCCCCCCGGCAAGGCCCAGGCCAGCCCGCGGGCTTCGCCGAAGTCGAAGGCGACGCGGACGTTGGGGAAGTACACCTGGTTCATCGCCAGTTCGTTGGAGTCGACCAGGGTCAGGTCGATGTCGCCGACGTCGACCATGCGCAACAGGTCGACCACTTCGACAGCATCGGATTCTTCGTACTTCAGTTCGGGATACTGCTTCTTCAGCTCGGCGAGCTGCTCCGCGTGGCTGCTGCCCTTGAGCACCATGATGCGCTTGCCGACCAGGTCTTCCGGGCGGGTCGGGCGCTGCTGGCCGTTGCGGTAGATGATCTGCGGGGTGACGTCGAGGTAGGTGTGCGAGTAGCGCACGCTGGCGTCGTCTTCGCGTCCCGGGGTCAGGCCGGCCGCGGCGAGCGCCGGGCCGCCCTCGCGGGAAAGCTGGGCATAGAGGTCGTCGAGGTTGTCGGCGGTCTCGATCTTCAGCTCGACGCCGAGGCGCTCGGCGAAGCGCTTGGCCAGTTCGTATTCGAAGCCGGTTTCGCCGTTGCGGTCCTGGAAGTAGGTGGCCGGGCTGTTGCGGGTGATCACGCGCAGTACGCCCTCCTTCTGCACGCGCTCCAGGGCGGTAGGGGCTTTCGCCTCGCTACAGCCCGCAAGCAGCAGAAAGATGCCGGTCGCCAACAGCCAGGCGGCGCAACGTAAGCGGTACGCGGTCAGGGCAAACATCGGCGCAGTATACGCAAAGGCGAGACGGCGCCATATCTCGACAGCCGGGACCTTCTCTGCTATCGCCGGGATACCGTTCGTCCGCCGTTTCGCTTGCCCCGTCGCAGAGCGCTGCGGCGCCGTTCTCGAAGTGCTTCGAAGCGGGCCGCCGCGGATCCGATGGAGGGCTATGCGATAGCCATCGGCGCGGGTGCCGCCGGACGGTGCTTTACGGTAGAATGCACGGCCTCTGCGGGCCGGCCCGGCCGGCCCCCACACCTTCCCGTCTCCAGAGGCTGTTCCGACAATGCTGATCCTGCGCGGCGCTCCCGCCCTTTCCGCTTTCCGCCACGGCAAACTGCTCGAGCAACTGACCCAGCACGTACCTGCCGTTACCGGGCTGTACGCTGAGTTCGCGCATTTCGCCGACGTCACCGGCGCGCTCACCGCCGACGAGGAGCAGGTGCTGGCGCGGCTGCTGAAATACGGCCCGAGCGTGCCGGTGCAGGAGCCCAGCGGACGGCTGTTCCTGGTGGTGCCGCGCTTCGGCACCATCTCGCCGTGGTCGAGCAAGGCCTCCGACATCGCCCGCAACTGCGGCCTGGCGAAGATCGACCGGCTGGAGCGCGGCATTGCCTACTATGTGCAGGGCGAACTGTCCGAGAGCGACGCCCAGCAGGTCGCCGCCCGCCTGCATGACCGCATGACCCAACTGGTGCTGGACCGCCTGGAAGGCGCCGCCGAGCTGTTCAGCCATGCGCAGCCCCGCCCGCTCACCGCCGTCGACGTGCTTGGCGGCGGTCGCGCCGCGCTGGAGAAGGCCAACGTCGAGTTGGGCCTGGCCCTGGCCGAGGACGAGATCGACTACCTGCTGAAGAGCTTCGGCGAACTGGGGCGCAACCCGCACGACGTCGAGCTGATGATGTTCGCCCAGGCCAACTCCGAGCATTGCCGGCACAAGATCTTCAATGCCAGTTGGGACATCGACGGGCAGGCCCAGGACAAGAGCCTGTTCGGCATGATCAAGAACACCTACGAGATGAACCGCGAAGGCGTGCTGTCCGCATACAAGGACAACGCCGCGGTCATCGTCGGCCATGTCGCCGGGCGTTTCTTCCCCGATCCGCAGACCCGCGAATACGCCGCCAGCCGCGAGCCGGTGCAGATCCTGATGAAGGTGGAGACCCACAACCACCCGACCGCCATCGCGCCGTTCCCCGGTGCCTCCACCGGTTCCGGCGGCGAGATCCGCGACGAGGGCGCCACCGGCCGCGGCGCCAAGCCGAAGGCCGGCCTGACCGGCTTCACCGTGTCCAACCTGCAGATCCCCGGTTTCGAACAGCCCTGGGAAGTGCCCTACGGCAAGCCCGAGCGCATCGTCACCGCGCTGGACATCATGATCGAGGGCCCGCTGGGCGGCGCCGCGTTCAACAACGAGTTCGGCCGTCCGGCGCTGACCGGCTACTTCCGTACCTTCGAGCAGAAGATCGCTACCCCTCACGGCGAGGAAGTGCGCGGCTACCACAAGCCGATCATGCTCGCCGGCGGCATGGGCAACATTCGCGACGAACACGTGCAGAAGGGCGAGATCAGCGTCGGCGCCAAGCTCATCGTCCTTGGCGGCCCGGCCATGCTGATCGGCCTGGGCGGCGGCGCCGCCTCTTCGATGGCCACCGGCGCCAGCTCCGCCGACCTCGACTTCGCCTCGGTGCAGCGCGACAACCCGGAAATGGAGCGACGTTGCCAGGAAGTGATCGACCGCTGCTGGCAGCTCGGCGAGCGCAACCCGATCAGCTTCATCCATGACGTCGGTGCCGGCGGCCTGTCCAACGCCCTGCCGGAACTGATCAACGACGGCGGCCGCGGCGGTCGCTTCGAGCTGCGCGCGGTGCCCAACGACGAGCCGGGCATGAGCCCGCTGGAAATCTGGTGCAACGAGTCGCAGGAGCGCTACGTGCTGTCGGTGGACGCCGCCGACTTCGAGACCTTCAAGGCCATCTGCGAGCGCGAGCGCTGCCCGTTCGCGGTGGTCGGCGAGGCCATCGAGCAGCGCCAGCTGACCGTCGCCGACAGCCATTTCGACAACAAGCCGGTGGACATGCCGCTGGAAGTCCTGCTCGGCAAGGCGCCGCGCATGCACCGCGCGGTCACCCGCGAGGCCGAGCTGGGCGACGATTTCGACGCCGCCGGGCTGGAGCTGCAGGAAAGCGTCGAGCGCGTCCTGCGCCATCCCGCCGTGGCCAGCAAGAGCTTCCTGATCACCATCGGCGACCGCACCATCACCGGGCTGGTGGCCCGCGACCAGATGGTCGGGCCCTGGCAGGTGCCGGTGGCCGACTGCGCCGTCACCGCCACCAGCTTCGACGTCTACACCGGCGAGGCCATGGCGATGGGCGAACGTACCCCGCTGGCGCTGCTGGACGCCCCGGCTTCCGGACGCATGGCCATCGGCGAGACGGTCACCAACCTGGCTGCCGCGCGTATCGGCAAGCTGTCCGACATCAAGCTTTCCGCCAACTGGATGGCCGCCGCCGGCCACCCCGGCGAGGACGCGCGCCTGTATGACACGGTCAAGGCCGTGGGCATGGAACTGTGCCCGGAACTGGGCATCACCATCCCGGTGGGCAAGGACTCGATGTCCATGAAGACCCGCTGGCAGGACAATGGCGAGGACAAGAGCGTCACTTCTCCGGTCTCGCTGATCGTCACCGGCTTCGCCCCGGTCGCCGACGTGCGCCAGAGCCTGACCCCGCAACTGCGCCTGGACAAGGGCGAGACCGACCTGATCCTGATCGATCTCGGCCGCGGCAAGAACCGTCTCGGCGGCTCGATCCTGGCCCAGGTCCACGGCAAGCTCGGCCGCGCCGTGCCGGACGTCGACGACGCCGAGGACCTGAAAGCCTTCTTCGCGGTGATCCAGGGGCTCAATGCCGACGGCCATATCCTCGCCTACCACGACCGTTCCGACGGCGGCCTGATCACCAGCGTGCTGGAGATGGCCTTCGCCGGTCACTGCGGCGTCGAGCTGAACCTCGATGCCCTGGCCGATAGCCGCGAAGAGCTGGCGGCCGTGTTGTTCAGCGAGGAACTGGGCGCGGTGATCCAGGTTCGCGAGGGTGCCACTCCGGAAGTCCTCGCGCAGTTCAGCGCCGCCGGTCTCGACGACTGCGTGGCGGTGATCGGCCAGCCGGTCAACGGCTACGAGATCAACCTGAACTACAACGGCGAGACCGTCTACAGCGCCCAGCGCCGCATCCTGCAACGCATCTGGAGCGAGACCAGCTACCAGATCCAGCGTCTGCGCGACAACGCCGACTGCGCCGAGCAGGAGTTCGACGCGCTGCTGGACGAAGACAACCCCGGGCTGTCGATCAAGCTCAGCTACGACGTCAACGACGACATCGCCGCGCCCTACATCAAGAAGGGCGTGCGGCCGAAAGTGGCGATCCTCCGCGAGCAGGGCGTCAACGGCCAGGTGGAGATGGCCGCGGCGTTCGACCGCGCCGGCTTCGCCGCGATCGACGTGCACATGAGCGACATCCTCGCCGGGCGGGTCGACCTGGACGCCTTCAAGGGCCTGGTGGCCTGCGGTGGCTTCTCCTACGGCGACGTGCTCGGCGCCGGCGAGGGCTGGGCCAAGTCGATCCTCTTCAACGCCCGCGCCCGCGACGGCTTCCAGGCGTTCTTCGCGCGCAAGGACAGCTTCGCCCTCGGCGTCTGCAACGGCTGCCAGATGATGTCCAACCTGCACGAGCTGATTCCCGGCACCGAGTTCTGGCCGCACTTCGTGCGCAACCGTTCCGAGCAGTTCGAGGCGCGGGTGGCGATGGTCCAGGTGCAGGAGTCGTCGTCGATCTTCCTGCAGGGCATGGCCGGTTCGCGCCTGCCGATCGCCATCGCCCATGGCGAAGGCCATGCGGAGTTCGAGTCGGAGGAAGCGTTGCTCGAGGCCGACCTTTCCGGCTGCGTGTCGCTGCGTTTCGTCGACAACCACGGCAAGGTCACCGAAGCCTACCCGGCCAACCCCAACGGGTCGCCGCGCGGCATCACCGGGCTGAGCAGCCGCGACGGCCGGGTCACCATCATGATGCCGCACCCCGAGCGGGTGTTCCGCGCCGTGCAGAATTCCTGGCGTCCGGACGACTGGCAGGAAGACGGCGGCTGGCTGCGCATGTTCCGCAACGCCCGGGTCTGGGTGGACTGATCCGGCATGGCGGGCGATGCGGACTCCAACTCGTCGCCCGACCTTCTTCCCGAGGTTCGCCGGGTCTCTCCCGGCGACACCTTGCGGCTCTGTACCTGCGGGGCTTCGGCTTCGCTTCCCGATTGTCCCGCCGACTGCCGCAACGGCCTGACGCTCCACGCGACCCGCGAGCGCCTGTTGCTGTTGTGCCGCTGCGGGCGCTCCGCCGACCTGCCGTATTGCGACGGCAGCCATGCGCCTTCCGCCTCCGGGCTGAAGGCCAGGTGGCGGCGTTTCCGCGGCTGAACGTAAATCTGTGAACGCCCGCACGAAGGTGTTGTGACGAGCGAACAAATGTTGCGCTTATCTGTCGTAAAGGCAGCGTCAAATATTCATCATGTCAAGGCAAAGTGCCATTATTTGGCGTCGGCAGTCGCACAACCACCGACCGCCTCGTGCAGCATTCGATTCGTGCGGAGAAAACGATGTACAAGCTGTGTTTCTATGTGCCTGAGAGCCATCTGGATGTCGTCAAGCAAGCGGTGTTCGCCGCGGGTGGCGGGCGCATCGGGGCGTACGACAGTTGCTGCTGGCAGTCCCTTGGCCAGGGCCAGTTCCGGCCCCTGGACGGTAGCCAACCCTACCTGGGCCAGGTCGGCCAGGTCGAGCACGTGGCGGAGTGGAAAGTGGAGCTGGTGGTGGCCGACGAGCTCATCCACGCCAGCGTCAAGGCGCTGAAGGCGGCGCATCCCTATGAGACCCCGGCCTACGAAGTCTGGCGCCTGACCGACATGGTCTTCTGAGTTTTCCTCGGACAAGCAAGAAGGGCGGCCAGTGGCCGCCCTTTTCGTTATCCGCCTCACGGGGAGAGCCCGACCCGGGGCTGTGGCGTGGCGCGAACAACCGCTTCGCGATTATCGAACCCGAACGGGGGAGCTGTGGCGTGGGGCGAATAACCGCTTGGCGGTTATCCGCCGATTGGCCGAGGTCCAGCCCTCCTGCCGTCAGCGCCGCAGCAGCGGTTGCAGGGCCTGGCTCAGGGCCGCGGCGCGGGGGCCCACCAGGATATGGCAGATGCCGCCGGCGAGGGAACTGACGCCCTGTCCGCCGAGACGACGCAGTTGCTCGGTGGCCAGCTTGCGTTCGTCCGCCACGCTGACCCGCAGGCGGGTCAGTGCGACGTCCCGTACCTCGCGCAGGTTGCCGGCGCCGCCGAGGGCGCCGAGCCAGGCCTGGGCTTCGGCGGCGTCGACGGTGGCCTGCATCGCCACCACCTCTTCGGCTGTGTGCGGACTGCCCAGCGGCGGTACGGCTTCGCCCGGTTGCGTATCGAAGGGCAGGGCGCGGCGGATCTCGTCGGCGATGCTGTCGGCCTGTGGGCCGACCACCACCTGCAGGCTGCCGGCCTTGCCCGGACGTACCACGGCCATCGCACCGAGGGCCTTGAGTTGGGCGTCCGAGGCCTTGTCGCGGTCGACCAGGCGCAGACGCAGGCGCGTGGTGCAGGCGTCCACCACTTCGAGGTTGGCTGCGCCACCCAAGGCGCGGATGAATGCCGGGGCGCGCTCGGCTTCGGCGTTGTCGCCCGATTCGCTGCTCGCGTCGTCTTCGCGGCCCGGGGTCTTCAGGTTGAAGCGGCGGATGCAGAAGTCGAACACCAGGTAATAGATGCCGGCATAGAGCAGGCCCAGCGGCCAGAGCATCCAGCCGTGGGTGGAGCGGCCCCAGCCCAGGGCGAGGTCGATGGCGCCACCGGAGAAGGTGAAGCCGAGGCGGATGTCGAGCAGGTCGGTGAGGGCCATGGACAGGCCGGTGAGCAGCGCATGCAGCAGGTAGAGCAGCGGCGCGAGGAACATGAAGGCGAACTCCACCGGCTCGGTGACGCCGGTGAGGAAGGCGGTCAAGGCCATCGACAGGAGCAGCCCGCCGATCAGCTTGCGCCGCTCCGCACGGGCGTTGCGGTACATCGCCAGGCAGGCGGCGGGCAGGCCGAACATCATCACCGGGAACATCCCGGCCATGAACTGGCCGCCCTTCGGGTCGCCGGCGAAATAGCGCGCCAGGTCGCCGGTGACGACGCGCCCGGTTTCCGGGTCGGTGAAGCTACCGAAGACGAACCACACCAGGTTGTTGAGGATGTGGTGCAACCCGGTGACGATCAGCAGGCGGTTCAGCACGCCGAAGGCGAAGGCGCCGAAGCTGCCGCTTTCCAGCATGAGTTGGCCGAGGCCGTTGATGCCCTGTTGCAGCGGTGGCCAGATCACCCCGAACAGCAGGCCCAGGCAGACCGCGCTGATCCCGGTGGCGATCGGCACGAAGCGGCGGCCGCCGAAGAACGCCAGGTATTCCGGCAGCTTCACGTCCTTGAAGCGGTTATACAGGGCGCCAGCCACCAGGCCGCTGATGATGCCGGAGAGCACGCCCATGTCGATGCCCGGATCGATCACCTTGAGCACCGAGATCATCACCAGGTAGCCGATGGCGCCGGCGAGGCCGGCGGTGCCATTGTTGTCGCGAGCGAAACCGACGGCGATGCCGATGGCGAAGATCAGCGCCAGGTTGGCGAAGATCGCCTTGCCGGCGTCGTGGACCAGCGGAATGTCGAGCAGGTCGACGTCGCCCAGGCGCAGCAGCAGGCCGGCGATCGGCAGGATCGCGATCGGCAGCATCAGGGCGCGGCCCAGGCGTTGCAGGCTTTCGATCAGGAACGGGGGCATGGCGGTGGTCTCCGATTGTTCTTGTCAGGCCAGCGGCCAGTGTTGCAGGCAGGCGTCGCGCACCGCCCGGGCGCTGCCCAGGTCCAGTAGCGCCTGGGCGTGGCGGCGGCATTCGGCGGCGTCGAGCTGGCGCACCCGGGTCTTGATCTCGCCGACCAGGTTCGGCCCGACGGACAATTCCTCGACCCCGAGGCCGACCAGTACCGGTGTCGCCAGCGGGTCCGAGGCCAGCGCACCGCAGACGCCGACCCAGCGGCCGTGGCGGGCTGCTCCGGCGCAGGTCTGGGCGATCAGCCGCAGCAGCGCCGGGTGCAGGGCGTCGATGCGGTCGGCCAGGCCGGCGTGGCAACGGTCCATGGCCAGGGCGTACTGCGACAGGTCGTTGGTGCCGATGGAGAGGAAGTCGGCGTGTTCGGCCAGTTGATCGGCGAGCAGGGCGGCGGAGGGCACCTCGATCATCACCCCGAGTTCGGGCAGGCGCTCGATCCCCAACTGCGTGGCCAGCTCGCCGAGGCGGCGACGGATGGCGCGCAGTTCGTCGACCTCGCTGACCATCGGCAGCAGTATCCGGCAGCGTTCCAGTGGTTCGACCCTCAGCAGCGCGCGCAACTGCTGGTCGAGCAGCTCCGGGCGCGCCTGGCCGAGGCGGATGCCGCGCAGGCCCAGTGCTGGGTTTTCTTCCACCGGCAGCGGCAGGTAGTCGAGGTGCTTGTCGCCGCCGACATCGATGGTGCGGATGATCACCTTGCGCTGGCCCATGGCGTCCAGGACCTCCTGGTAGGCGTTGCGCTGCTCCTCTTCGTCGGGCGCGGCGCGGCGCTCGAGGAAGAGAAACTCGGTGCGTAGCAGGCCGACCCCGTCGGCGCCGTTGGCGAAGGCTTCGGCGGCCTCGCGCGGCGAGGCGACGTTGGCGCCGATCTCGATGCGCCGGCCGTCGCGGGTGAGCGCCTCGCGCTGCGCATCGGCCTGCTGGCGGCGGTGTTGTTCCTCGCGCTGCGCCACTTGCAAGGCGACCTGCTCCAGGCGTCGAGCGTCGGGGCTGAGTTCCAGCCGGCCCTGGCCGGCGTCCAGTACTACCTGCCGGCCTTCCTCCAGCTCCAGCAGCCCGGCGCCGAGCGCCACCAGGCACGGCAGGCCCTTGCTACGGGCGAGGATGGCCACGTGGGAGGTGGCGCCGCCTTCGGCCATGCACAGGCCAGCCGCGCCGGCATCCACCAGCGGCGCGAGGTCGGAGGGGGTGATCTCCCGGGCGGCGACGATGGCCCCAGCAGGCACCCGCAACGGTGCGGTGTCGCCGAGCAGCACCCGCAGCACGCGTTTTTCCAGGTCGCGCAGGTCGTTGGCGCGCTCGGCCAGCAGCAGGTTGCCCAGCGCCTGGAGAATCTCGCACTGGGCCTGAATCGCCCGGTGCCAGGCGTGGGCGGCGCCGACGCCCTGGTCGATCAGCATGTCGGCGGCGTCCAGCAGACCCGGGTCTTCCAGCAGCGCGAGATGCGCGGAAAAGATCGCCGCTTCGTTCTCGTCGCCGCCGAGCCTGGCCTGCTGCAGGCTCCCCTGTACGTCGTCGCGCACCCGTTGCAGGGCCTGGTCCAGGGCGAGGTGCTGTTCCTCGGGACGATGCCGGCCGTCATCCGCCGGCAGGCTGATGGCGCCGAGCCGCGCCAGGGGACCGCTGGCCAGGCCGGGCGAAGCGCAGACGCCGGCCAGGGTACCGGCGACAGCCGCAGGTCGCGCCGGCTCGCCCGAGGCGATGGCGCGCGGGGCCTCCTTCGGAGCCCCCGCGGTGGCGCTGGCGAGGGCCGCGAGCAGGGCGTCGAGGGCCGCCTCGCTGTCTTCGCCGCGACAGATCACCTCTACCTCGTCCTGTTCGGCGACCCCCAGGCCCATGATGCCGACCAGGCTGTCGACGCTGGCCACCTGCCCGGCGAAGTGCAGTTCGGCCTGGCTGGAAAAGCCCTGCGCGGTCTTCCGTAGCAGCGCTGCCGGGCGTGCGTGCAGACCGCCATGATGGGCGACCCGCGCCCGCCCGCGGACCTGGCGCTGCGCGGAGCCTTCGCCAGGCGCGGGATTGGCCGGACGTTGCTCGGCCTTCTCCGGACTCAGTTGCAGGAGCGGCGCGCCGACCTCCACCGGGTTGGTGGTCAGCGGGCGTACCTGGAAGCCGTCGCCGTTGGTCAGGATCATCACCGTGATCAGACTGCGGCTGCCGCGGGCGACGCGGTCCAGGTCGAAGCGCAGCAGCGGCTGGCCCTCGATCACCCGCGCACCTTCCTCGACCAGCGCCTCGAAGCCTTCGCCTTGCAGCTGTACTGTATCGAGGCCGACGTGCAGCAGCAGCT
The DNA here is from genome assembly GCF_052044465.1 of Pseudomonas sp. 22490. NCBI lineage: Bacteria > Pseudomonadati > Pseudomonadota > Gammaproteobacteria > Pseudomonadales > Pseudomonadaceae > Pseudomonas > Pseudomonas sp. 22490. Next base: position 107,998 of record NZ_JBQENS010000006.1, read on the forward strand.
CGGCACCGTTGTCGGCGCGCAGGCTGAGCGCGTGGCGGGTTCGCGCCAGGTGGCTGACCAGCCCGGCGCAGGGCGCGTGCAGGCAGTCGTTGAGTGGGTCGATGGCGATGCCTTCGCCCAGGGTGCCGCTGGAAAACACCGGGTCGGGTACTCGGTTGAGCGGCATCACGGGGCCGCTCAGGGGCGCTTTGAGGGCGAGATTCTTGTTGTTCATGGGCGCGCGCTCAGGCTCAGTGGGTTCGGGTGACTTTGCTCAGGTGCCGTGGCTGGTCCGGGTCCATGCCGCGGGCTTCGGCCAGGCCGGCGGCCATGACGTAGAAGCTCTGGATCGCCAGGATCGGATCGAGCGCCGGATGCGCGGCGCGCTGCAGCGGCAGGTCGCGTTCGGCGATGTCGTCCGGGGCAGCGAGCAATACCTGCGCACCGCGTTGGCGCATATCCTCGGCGAGCGCCAGCAGGCCTTCCTGCTCCGGGCCGCGGGGAGCGAACACCAGCAGCGGATAGCGCTCCTCGACCAGCGCCATCGGTCCATGGCGGACCTCGGCGCTGCTGAAGGCCTCGGCCTGGATCGCCGAGGTTTCCTTGAATTTCAGCGCGGCCTCCTGGGCGATGGCGTAGCCGGCGCCGCGACCGATCACCATCAGCCGCTGGCAGTCGCGCAGGGCCTCGATGGCCGGCGACCAGTCGAGCCTGGCGGCCTGCTCCAGCCCGGCCGCCAGGCCCTGGCCGGCGGCCAGCAGGGCATTGTCGCGCTGCCAGTGGGCGAGCAGGCGGGCGCTGGCGCTGAGCGTGGCGATGAAGCTCTTGGTCGCTGCGACGCTGCGCTCGGTGCCGGCGCAGAGCGGCACGACGAATTCGCTGGCGGCTTCCAGCGGCGAATCTTCGGCATTCACCAGGGCGATGCCCAGGGCGCCGCGTTCGCGCAGGATGCGCAGGCTGTCCACGAGATCGGGGCTCTGTCCTGACTGCGAGAAAGCGAAGACGGCCTGCCCGGCGACACGCAGCGGCGAGCGGTTCAGGGTCACTACCGACATGGGCAGCGAGGCCACCGGCAAGCCGGCGTGCTGCATGGCCAGGTAGGCGAAGTAGCTGGCGGCATGGTCGGAGCTGCCGCGCGCGACGGTCAGCGCCAGGTTTGGATCGACCTCCCGCAGGCGCTGGCCAAGCGCCGGCAGGCAAGCGTCGAGCACGGCCAGTTGACGGCTCGCCACCGCGGCGGCGGAGAGCGCTTCCTCGAGCATCAGCGAAGTCATTCGAGTTCTCCTTCCACCATCACGGCGTCGAGTTCCAGGGAGCGATCCAGGCGCACCACATCGGCCCAGGCTGCGGGCGCCAGGCGGCCGCGCTCGGCGAGGCCGAGGTAATCGGCGGGGAATTGCGAAAGGCGTTGCGAGGCTTCGGCCAGGGGCAGGCCGATCTTCACCAGGTTGCGCAGCGCCTGGTCCATGGTCAGGGTGCTGCCGGCCAGGGTGCCGTCGGGCAGGCGCACGCCGCCCAGGCACTTGGTCACCGTGTGGCTGCCGAGCTTGTACTGGCCGTCGGGCATGCCGGCGGCGGCGGTGGAGTCGGTCACGCAGTACAGGCACGGGATCGAACGCAGGGCCACCCTGATGGCGCCGGGATGGACATGCAGCAGGTCGGGGATCAGCTCGGCGTAGCGTGCGTGGGCCAGGGCCGCGCCGACGATACCCGGTTCGCGGTGGTGCAGGCCGGTCATCGCGTTGTAGAGGTGGGTGAAGCTGCTGGCGCCGGCTTCCAGTGCGGCCACGCCGTCCTCGTAGCTGCCCAGGGTATGGCCGATCTGCAGGCGTACGCCGCGCTCGGCGAGGGCGCGGATCAGCGGCCGGTGTCCGGCGATCTCGGGGGCGATGGTGATCACCCGGATCGGCGCGCGGCGCAGGTAGTCCTCGACTTCCTCGAGCACCGCGGCATGGGCGAAGTTGGGCTGCGCGCCGAGCTTGCCGGAGTTGATGTAGGGGCCTTCCAGGTGCACGCCGAGTATCCGTGAACCGCCCTCCAGCGAGCGGCGGCAGTAAGCGCCGAGCTGGCTGAGGATGTCGGCGATCTCCTCGCGCGGTGCGGTCATGGTGGTGGCCAGCAGCGAGGTCGTGCCGAAGCGCCGGTGGGTGCGGGCGATGGTGGCGAAGGCGTCGCCGCCTTCCATGATGTCGCGGCCGCCGCCGCCGTGCACATGCAGGTCGATGAAGCCTGGCAGCAGGTACGGATCGGCGTTGCCGGCCGGGTCGCAGGGCTCGCCTTCGATCCGCTGGATACGCCCGTCCTGGATGTGTAGGCGGCCGAGGACCCAGCCTTGCGGGGTGAGAATGTTGCCTTCGAGCATGGCGGCTCCGTGTCGGTCAGCGTCGCAGTTCGGCGACGAAGTCGTAGTAGTCGTTGCGGCAGTAGGTGTCGGTCAGCTCGATCGGGGTGTTGTCCTCGAGGTAGCCGATCCGGGTCATCAGCAGCATCGCGGTGCCCGGCGCGATGCCGACCAGCGCGGCATCGGACGCGGACGCGTTGATCGCGCGCACGTGCTGGAGGGCGCGGACCACTGGGCGACCGATGCCGTCCAGGTATTCGTAGAGGGAATCGCCGACCGCTGTCGGGTCCGGCAGCAGGCGCGCCGGCAGGGTGCTGTTCTCGATCGCCATCACTGTGCCGTCGGCCTTGCGCAGGCGCTTCATGCGCGTGACCTTCTCGGTCGGCGAGAGGCCGAGGCGGATCAGTTCGTCGTGGGTGGGCAGGGCGATGCCGCGCTCCAGCCAGGTGGAGCCGGGGGTGAAGCCTTTCAGGCGGAGCATCTCGCTGAAGCTGGAGAGACGCGACAACGGTTGTTCGAGACGCGGCGTAATGAAGGTGCCGGAGCCCTGGTTGCGGCGGATCAGGCCCTGCTCGAAGAGTACTTCGAGGGCCTTGCGCGCGGTGACGCGGGAAATGTTCAGGGTTTCGCTGAGGTTGCGTTCGGAGGGCAGCGCTTCCTCCGCTTTCCACTGGCCGGCATGGATCGCGCTCTCGAGATTGCGCGCCAGCTGCAGATAGAGGGGGGTGGGTTGCGCCTCGTCGGGACGCAGGGCCAGGAGCAGGTCGTGGGCTGTCTTCATGAGAGGTTCCGATGCGGATTGTGTTGTTGTCGCCCGGTAATGCTGGGAAAACTAATACCACTTGAATACCACGTCAATGCCAGTTGTGCGTCGCGCACGCGTCAGCCAGCCGTCCCGTCGATTGACTCGGCCTGAGTAAGGGATGCAAGGGTTTGACGGATAAAAGAAAACGCCGCCGGAAAATCTCGCGGCGGCGTTCCTGGCGTGGCTGACGGCTGACGAGTGGTATCAGCCTGGTTCTGTCAGGGGCGGATCTCGATCAGCGTGCCGTCTTTCACCACGCTCCAGACTTCGCGCATGTCGGTGTTGTTCATGGCGATACAGCCATTGGTCCAGTCCAGGGTGGAGAAGTACCACTCCGGGTATTCGTCATCCAGCGGGGTGCCGTGGATCATGATCATGCCACCGGCCGGCAGGCCCTTTTCCCGGGCCTTGGCCACGTCGCGGGCGTTGGGGTAGGAAATGTGCATGGAGAGGTTGTAGTTGTTGCTGGTCTTGCGCCAGTCGATCCAGTAGAAGCCTTCCGGGGTGCGGTTGTCGCCTTCGGCCAGCTTCGGGCCGGTCGGGCGCTTGCCCAGCGAGACACGGTAGCTTTTCAGGACGTTGCCTTTGTTGAGGAGCAGCAGTTTTCGCTCGGACTTGAGCACCAGGACCTTGTCCACCTTGCCTTCCAGGCTCGGCGCGGCATTGGCCTGGGTCAGACTGGCGAAGGTCAAGCACAGCAAAGCAAGCAACCAGCGCATGGAAGTGAAATCCCCGATGTTCCCTTGAGCCGCAACGGCGGCGGTGTTCGAGTGTTTGGCGTTCAGTCTTTCTTATAGGAAGCCAGCATAGGTGCAATGGCTTCGTTGCGCACCGGGAAGCAGCCTTCGCGGCGGTCGCTGAAGTAGCATTCTAAGGTACGGCCGATGGTCGGAAAAGCCAGCTCCGACCAGGGAATCTCCGCTTCGTCGAAAAGCCGCACCTCCAGGCTTTCATCGCCGGCGGAGAAATCCAGGTCGAGCAGCTCGGCGCGGAAGAACAGGTAGACCTGGCTGATGTGCGGCAGGTCGAAAAGGGTATAGAGCTGCAGGTCGCCGATCCGCGCGTTGGCTTCTTCCTCTGTCTCGCGGGCCGCCGCCTGGGCGAGGGTCTCGCCGTTCTCCATGAAGCCGGCCGGCAGCGTCCAGTAGCCCAGGCGCGGCGCAATGGCGCGACGGCAGAGCAGGACCTGGCCGTCCCACACCGGCAGGCTGCCGGCGACGATACGCGGGTTCTGGTAGTGCACGGTGTGGCAGGCGTCGCAGACGTAGCGCAGGCGGTTGTCGCCGTCCGGGATGCGCTGGACCACCGTGGCGCCGCACAGGCTGCAGAATTTCATGCCAGGTTCTTCTTCGGGGAAAGGCCTATCTTGCTCGGCTGGCCGGGAGGCGACAAGGCCCCGTGCGGGAGGGGTGGGCTGGCCGGGGCTTTCGTGCCATGATCTCGGGGAAACGACAAGACCTCGGAAACCCCGGCAGTATGAACTGCACGCTCGACGAGCTGCGCCAACGCATCGAGGCGCACCGCCCCCGCCAACTGGATACCGACCAGCGCTTCCCCCAAGCGGCCGTGCTGGTGCCCATCACCCGCAGCGACGATCCGGAGCTGGTGCTGACCCTGCGCGCCGCCGGTTTGTCCACCCATGGCGGCGAGGTCGCCTTCCCCGGCGGGCGGCGCGACCCGGAAGATGCCGACCTGGTGCGCACCGCCCTGCGCGAGGCGGAGGAGGAGATCGCCTTGCCGCCGGGCCTGGTGGAAGTGGTCGGGCCGCTGAGCACCCTGGTCTCGCGGCATGGCATCGAGGTCACTCCCTATGTCGCCTTCATTCCCGACTTCGTCGAGTACCAGCCCAACGACGGCGAGATCGCCGCGGTGTTCAACGTGCCGCTGAGTTTCTTTCGCGACGACCCGCGCGAGGTCACCCACCGTATCGACTACTTCGGCCGCAGCTGGTACGTGCCCAGCTATCGCTTCGGCGAGTTCAAGATCTGGGGCCTGACGGCCATCATGGTGGTGGAGCTGGTCAACCTGCTGTACGACGACCCCATCGACCTGCACACGCCGCCGGCTTCGTTCATCAAACTGAGTTGACCGACGGGGCGCAGACCCCGGCCATGAGGAGATCGCGATGAAATACCGCCTGGGCGATGCCCGCGTCGAAACCCATCCCGACAGCTGGATCGCGCCCAGCGCAGCGGTGATCGGCAAGGTTCGCCTGGATGCCGGCGCCAGCGTCTGGTTTGGCGCGGTGCTGCGCGGCGACAACGAGCTGATCCATATCGGCGAGCACAGCAACGTCCAGGACGGCTCGGTGATGCACACCGACATGGGCTATCCGCTGACCCTCGGCAAGGGCGTCACCGTCGGCCACAACGCCATGCTGCATGGTTGCAGCGTGGGCGACTACAGCCTGGTGGGGATCAACGCGGTGATCCTCAATGGGGCGAAGATCGGCAAGTACTGCATCATCGGCGCCAACGCGCTGATTCCCGAGGGCAAGGAGATTCCCGACGGCTCGCTGGTGATGGGCTCGCCGGGCAAGGTAGTGCGCGAGCTGAGCGAGCCGCAGAAGAAAATGCTCGAGGCCAGCGCCGCCCACTATGTGCACAATGCCCGCCGTTACGCCCGCGACCTCGTCGAGGACCCGGCGTGAACGAGCGACCGGTGGCTTCGCCCTGCGTGCATGTCTGCGCGCTGGACGAGCAGGACATCTGTATCGGCTGCCAGCGCACGGCGGCCGAGATCACCCGCTGGGGCCTGATGAGCAACGACGAGCGCCGCGAGGTGCTCGGTCGCTGTTTCGAGCGCGCCAAGGCGCAAGGGCTGGTCAGCGGTTCCGCCTGAAGCTGATTCCGTTTTCTTTCATTTCCGAGGTTCTTCCATGACCCGTATCGGTACCCCCCTGTCGCCGAGCGCGACCCGCGTCCTTCTCTGTGGCTCCGGCGAGCTGGGCAAGGAAGTCGCCATCGAGCTGCAACGCCTGGGTTGCGAAGTGATCGCCGTCGATCGCTATGGCAACGCGCCGGCCATGCAGGTGGCACATCGCAGCCACGTGATCAGCATGCTCGACGGCGCCGCCCTGCGCGCGGTGATCGAGCAGGAGAAGCCGCACTACATCGTGCCGGAGATCGAGGCCATCGCCACCGCGACCCTGGTCGAGCTGGAGGCCGAAGGCTACACCGTGGTGCCCACCGCCCGCGCCGCGCAACTGACCATGAACCGCGAGGGTATCCGCCGGCTGGCTGCCGAGGAGCTCGGCTTGCCGACCTCGCCCTATCACTTCGCCGATACCTTCGAGGACTACCGCCGTGGCGTCGAGCGCGTCGGCTACCCCTGCGTGGTGAAGCCGATCATGAGTTCGTCGGGCAAGGGCCAGAGCGTCCTGAAAGGCCCCGACGACCTGCAGGCGGCCTGGGACTATGCCCAGGAAGGCGGGCGCGCCGGCAAGGGCCGGGTGATCGTCGAGGGCTTCATCGATTTCGACTACGAAATCACCCTGCTCACCGTGCGCCACGTCGACGGCACCACTTTCTGCGCGCCGATCGGTCACCGCCAGGTCAAGGGCGACTACCACGAGTCCTGGCAGCCGCAGGCGATGAGCGCGCAGGCCCTGGCCGAGTCCGAGCGGGTCGCCCGGGCAGTGACCGAGGCCCTCGGCGGACGCGGGCTGTTCGGCGTCGAACTGTTCGTCAAGGGCGACCAGGTGTGGTTCAGCGAGGTGTCGCCGCGCCCGCACGATACCGGCCTGGTGACCCTGATTTCCCAGGATCTTTCCGAGTTCGCGCTGCACGCGCGGGCGATCCTCGGCCTGCCGATCCCGGTGATCCGCCAGCTCGGCCCGTCGGCCTCGGCGGTGATCCTGGTGGAAGGCAAGTCCCGGCAGGTCGCTTTCGCCAACCTCGGTGCCGCGCTGAGCGAGGCGGATACGGCGCTACGCCTGTTCGGCAAGCCGGAAGTGGATGGCCAGCGGCGGATGGGCGTGGCCCTGGCGCGCGACGAGTCTATCGACGCCGCCCGCGCCAAGGCGACCCGGGCCGCCCAGGCGGTTCGCGTCGAACTCTGAGATGCGCCGGCTGGCAACGCTGGCCTGGTGGGCGGCGGCTCTGCCGTTGCTGCCGCTGGCGGTGCCGCTGGCTATCCGCACCCGCCGCCGAGCCTTGCGCCTGGCGCCCGCGGCGGGACCTCGCGAAGGGCTGGTCGGTGGGTCCGGTGCCGAAGAGCCGCTGCGCTTGCTGTTGTTCGGTGAGTCGACAGTGGCCGGGGTCGGCGCCAGTTGCCTGGACTACGCCCTGGCCGGCCGCCTGGCCGCGGCGCTGGGCGAGCGTCTGCGGCGCCCGGTGGCCTGGCAGGCGCTGGGCGAGAACGGCATCACCAGCGGCGAGGCGCGCGAACGCTTGCTACCGCAGGTGGCGGGACGTTTCTTCGACCAGGTGATCCTGGTCTTCGGCGTCAATGACACCACCAGCCTGCGCTCCCTCGAACGCTGGCGCGCCGACTGCGCGGCCCTGATCGACGGCTTCCAGGCGGCCGGCGCGCAGGTGACCTGCACCGCGGTGCCGCCGCTGCAGCATTTTTCCGCCTTGCCCGGGTTGCTGCGGGCCCTGCTGGGGTGGCGCGGGCGGCTGCTCGACGAGGCGCTGTGCGATCTCGCTGGCGCGACCGGCGCCGGCTACTGCCCGATCTCGCTGGACCTGCTTCCGGGCTACCTGGCCATCGACGGCTTTCATCCGTCGCAGCTGGGCTACCAGGTCTGGGCCGGGGCCCTCGCCGACTGGTTGGCGGCGAGGGAGAAGGGCGGCGTCGCGGTAGCCTGAGCGAGACTCAGGACACTGCGCCGAGGTCGTTGTCGCGGGTTTCCTTCAGGCACAGCACCGCCAGCAGGCTGAGCAGCGCCGCTGCGGAGACGTAGCCGCCGACCCAGCCCAGGCCGCCGATGCCGACCAGCTTCTGGGCGATATAGGGCGCCACCGAGGCGCCGAGAATGCCGCCCAGGTTGTAGGCCGCCGACGCGCCGGTGTAGCGCACGTGGGTGGGGAATATTTCCGGCAGCAGCGCGCCCATCGGGGCGAAGGTGACCCCCATCAGGAACAGCTCGATGCAGAGGAACAGGGCGACGCTGAACGTCGAGCCCTGGCTGAGCAGCGGCTCCATGGCGAAGCCGGAGGCGATCGCCGCCAGGCTGCCGAGCAGCAGTACCGGCTTGCGTCCGAAGCGGTCGCTGAGCCAGGCCGACAGCGGCGTGGCGGCGGCCATGAAGAGCACCGCGAGGCACAGCAGACCAAGGAACTCCTCGCGGCTGAAGCCGAGGCTGGCCACCCCGTAGCTCAGCGAGAACACCGTGGAGATATAGAACAGCGCATAACACACCACCATCGCCAGGGCGCCGAGCAGGGTCGGCCGCCAGTGCTGGGCGAACAGCTCGGCGATCGGCAGGCGGACCCTCTCGTGCTTGGCCATGGCCTTGGCGAACACCGGGGTTTCCGCCAGCTTCAGGCGTACGTAGAGGCCGACCACAACCAGCGCCGCGCTGAGCAGGAACGGGATCCGCCAGCCCCACTCACGGAACTGCTCCTCGCTGAGCAGCATCGCCAGGGCCAGGAACAGGCCGTTGGCGGCGAGGAAGCCGATCGACGGGCCAAGCTGGGGAAACATGCCGAACCAGGCGCGCTTGCCGGCCGGCGCGTTCTCCGTGGCCAGCAGCGCGGCGCCGCCCCACTCGCCGCCGAGGCCGAGGCCCTGGCCGAAGCGCAGCACGCAGAGCAGCAACGGCGCCCAGTAGCCGATGCTGTCGTAGCCGGGGAGGACGCCGATCAGGGTGGTGGACACCCCCATCAGCAGCAGCGAGGCGACCAGGGTCGACTTGCGCCCGATGCGGTCGCCGAAGTGGCCGAACAGCGCCGAGCCCAGCGGACGGGCGAGGAAGGCGATGCCGAAGGTGAGGAAGGCGCTGAGCATCTGCGCGGTGCCGGATGTCTGCGGGAAGAATACCGGACCGATCACCAGGGCGGCGGCAGTGGCATAGACGTAGAAATCGTAGAACTCGATGGCGGTGCCGATGAAGCTGGCGACTGCGACCCGGGTGGTCGAGTTGGCCGGTTCCGGAGCGGCGTCGGCGGCGAGGGTGGCGGCGGTCATGGTGGGAAGGTCCCTGGCAGTCGGGGCACGACGGAGTGCTTCCGTGCGGCCGGATGGTTATGGCCAGTGCGCCGATGCGGCGGCGCGGCGCCCGGGTGGGGCGGACGAGATCGGTCGCGCAGGGAGGATGGGGCTGCGCGCCGTGCGCCGGCTGGTACCGTCGGCATCGGGGCCGGGCGGGCAGGCGGGACTGGCGGGTGACTGGCCGGGGCTCGGGCTGCGGGTAGCGGCGGAACCGGCGGCAGGGCTGGATAAGCTGGGGTCGATTATAGAGCGCCGCGGGGCCGGTTCGGCAATCCCGGATCAGACGCTGGCGTCGCTTTCGACCAGCGGGGTCAGCGCGCGGGGATGCCAGGCGCGCACGCTTTTCACACGGTTTTCCGCCGACTGCTGGATTTCCAGGCAGTAGGGGCCGATGCGCAGGCACACCGCGCAATCGGGGATCTGCTCCAGGGCTTCGGTGACCAGGCCGTTGAGGGTCTTCGGGCCGTCGCAGGGCAATTGCCAGCCAAGCGACTTGTTCAGCTCGCGCAGGTTGGCGCTGCCGTCGATGACGAAGCTGCCGTCCTCCTGGGCCTGGATATCCGGGTTGTCGAGGCTGTCGAGGTCGTTGAAGTCGCCGACGATCTCTTCGAGGATGTCCTCCAGCGTGACGATGCCGATCACCTCGCCATATTCGTCGACCACCACGCCGATACGGCGCTTCTCCTTCTGGAAGTTCACCAACTGGGTCGACAGCGGCGTGCTTTCCGGCACGAAATACGGCTCCATGCAGGCCTGGCGGAGATTCTCCTTGGTCAGGCGGCCCTGGGTCAGCAGGCGCGCGATCTGGCGCATGTGCACGACCCCTTCGATCTGGTTGACGTCGTCGCGGTAGACCGGCAGGCGGGTGTGGCTGGTGGTGCGCAACTGCTCGACGATGACCTCGAGTTCGTCGTCGAGGTCGATGCCTTCGATTTCGTTGCGCGGGATCATCAGGTCGTTGACCGTGACCTTCTCCAGGTCCAGCAGGCCGAGCAGCATGTCATGCCGGTTGACCTCGCTGGCCTGGGGATTGTCGGCCGGATGCAGGGCCTCTTCGTCGCGGCTGCGTCCGCTGTCGTCCTGTTCCGCCGCGGCGACGCCGAGCAGGCGCAGCAGCGCGTTGCTCAGCAGGGTCAGCAGCCACAGCAGGGGCCAGCACAGGCGCTGCAGGATCAGGAGCGGCAGGCTGAGCGGCAGGGCGACGCGTTCCGAGCGAAGGGCGCCGTAGCGGCGCGGCAGCAGGGCGCCGAACAGCAGCAGGAGCAGGGTCATGCCGGGGATGGCGACGGCCAGGCCGATGACGCCCCAGTGGCGCAGCGCGGCCCAACTGGCCAGGGCGGCGGCGCTGACGTTGACCAGGGTGCGGCCGAACAACAGGGTGCCGCGCAGGCGGTCGTCGTGCAGCAGCAGCCAACTGCTGCGCCGGGCCCCGCGCAGGCCTTGCTTGGCCTGCAGGCGCAGGCGGTAACGGTCGAGGTTGAGCAGGGCGGTCTCGACGCAGGAGAAGAACGCCGAGCAGGCGACCAGGAGAACCAGCAGGCCGACCAGGTACCCGGGGTGCAGCTCATCCATGAAGGAGGCCCATCAGATGTGCAGGATGAATTCCCGCACCAGCTTGCTGCCGAAGTACGCCAACATCAACAGGCAGAAACCGGCCAGGGTCCAGCGGATCGCCTTGTGGCCCCGCCAGCCGAGCTGGTGGCGACCCCAGAGGAGCACGGCGAAGACCACCCAGGCGAAGCAGGACAGGATGGTCTTGTGCGCCAGGTGCTGGGCGAACAGGTTGTCGACGAACAGCCATCCGGACAGCAGCGACAGCGAAAGCAGCGACCAGCCGCCCCAGAGGAAGCCGAACAGCAGGCTTTCCATGGTTTGCAGGGGCGGGAAGTTGCGGATCAGCCCGGACGGATGCTTGTGCTTGAGGCGGTAGTCCTGGAGCAGCAGCAAGAGCGCCTGGAACACCGCGATGGTGAGCAGGCCGTAGGCCAGGATCGAGAGCAGGATGTGGGCCAGAATGCCTGGCTGTTCGTTGATCGGCTCGACGGTGCCGTGGGGGATGAGTACCGCCAGCAGGGTGGTGAGGGCACCCAGCGGGAATAGAAGGAGGAGCAGGTTCTCCACCGGTATCCGCAAGGTCGCCAGCAGGGTCAGGAGAATTACCGCGGCGGCGATCAGGCTGGCGGCGTTGAAGAAGTCCAGCACCAGGCCGGCCGGGGTCAGCAATTGCTGGTAGAGGCTGAAGGCGTGGGCGACCAGTGCCAGGAGTCCGAACAGGAGCAGCAGGGGTTTGCCCGGCGCGGTGCGCTTGGACACACAGGCACCCTGGTAGGCGGCGGTGCCGAGATAGAGAACAGCAGCGATGAGGCTGGGCAGCAGGGGATGCATAAGTCCTTGTAATCGCGGGCCCGAAAGGATGGGAGTTTGGCATAGATCGAGCGTCGCGAGAAAGCCGTTGCGAACAGTTCTCTCGTACCTGTGGCCGGGTTGGCGGACCGCCTGCCGCGGGCGCCGCGACCTCATGGTCCGGCGGTCGCTTCGGCAAAGACGGAACGCATCGGCAAATCAAGGACTTGAGGCTGGCCTCCGGTCGTCGCCGGACACACACTCCGTCTTTCATCGCGTGTCCCGCGACGCGCTCTTGGTTATAATCCGCCGCTTGCCGCAACCCCCGTGGAAGGATCGCGCATGTTCGAAAACCTTACAGACCGCCTCTCGCAGACGCTTCGCCATGTCACCGGCAAGGCCAAGCTGACCGAGGACAACATCAAGGACACTCTGCGCGAAGTGCGCATGGCCCTGCTCGAGGCCGACGTGGCCCTGCCGGTGGTCAAGGACTTCGTCAACAAGGTCAAGGAGCGCGCCGTCGGTACCGAGGTCTCGAAGAGCCTGACCCCGGGACAGGCGTTCGTGAAGATCGTCCGCGCCGAGCTCGAGGAGCTGATGGGGGCGGCCAACGAGGACCTGGCGCTGAGCGTCGCGCCGCCGGCGGTGATCCTGATGGCCGGCCTGCAGGGCGCGGGCAAGACCACCACCGCGGGCAAGCTGGCGCGCTTCCTTAAGGAACGCAAGAAGAAGTCGGTGATGGTGGTTTCCGCCGACGTCTACCGACCCGCCGCGATCAAGCAGTTGGAAACCCTGGCGGGCGAGGTTGGCGTAACCTTCTTCCCTTCCGACGTCAGCCAGAAGCCGGTGGCCATCGCCGAGGCGGCGATCCGCGAGGCGAGACTGAAGTTCATCGACGTGGTGATCGTCGATACCGCAGGCCGCCTGCACATCGATGCCGACATGATGGACGAGATCAAGCAGGTGCACGCGGCGATCAAGCCGGCGGAAACCCTGTTCGTGGTCGATGCCATGACCGGCCAGGACGCCGCCAACACCGCCAAGGCCTTCAATGACGCCTTGCCGCTGACCGGCGTGGTCCTGACCAAGGTCGACGGCGACGCGCGTGGTGGTGCCGCGCTCTCGGTGCGGGCGATCACCGGCAAGCCGATCAAGTTCCTCGGCATGGGCGAAAAGAGCGAAGCGCTCGATCCGTTCCATCCCGACCGCGTGGCCTCGCGCATCCTCGGCATGGGCGACGTGCTCAGCCTGATCGAACAGGCCGAGCAGAACCTCGACCGCGACAAGGCCGAGAAGCTGGCGAAGAAGATCAAGAAGGGCAAGGGCTTCGACCTGGAAGACTTCCGCGACCAGTTGCAACAGATGAAGAACATGGGCGGCCTCGGCGGGCTCATGGACAAGCTGCCGATGCTCGGCGGGGTCAACCTGGCGCAGATGGGCAATGCCCAGGGTGCTGCGGAGAAACAGTTCAAGCAGATGGAGGCGATCATCAACTCGATGACGCCCGGCGAACGGCGCGATCCGGAAATGATCAGCGGCTCGCGCAAGCGCCGCATCGCCCTTGGCTCCGGTACCCAGGTGCAGGACGTCGGCCGGCTGATCAAGCAGCACAAGCAGATGCAGAAGATGATGAAGAAGGTCACCGCCAAGGGCGGCATGGCCAAGATGATGCGAGGCATGGGCAGTATGTTCCCGGGGGGCATGCCCAAGCTTTGATCGGACGCGCGGCCGCTGGCCACGCCGGCGGTTTCGCGCCGTCGGCCGGCGGGCGGACCGTGTGCTTCCCGCGCTCTCCGCGCCGGCCGATGGGTGGCCGAAAAAGAGATTTGCAAATTCCCCGATAATCCTTAGAATATGCGGCCTTTCGGGCCGTGGGCCCAGCGTGCATTCATTTTGCAAGCACCGACTACAGGAACGAAGTTCACATGGTAACCATCCGTCTTGCTCGTGGCGGCTCCAAAAAGCGCCCCTTCTACCACCTGACCGTGACCAACAGCCGCAATGCGCGCGATGGTCGCTTCGTCGAGCGCATCGGTTTCTTCAACCCGGTTGCGACTGGTGGCGAAGTGCGTCTGTCCGTCGACCAGGAGCGTGCTACCTACTGGCTCGGCCAGGGTGCACAGCCGTCTGAGCGCGTTGCTCAGCTGCTCAAGGACGCTGCCAAGGCAAACGCCTAAGCCGTCATGAGTGAAATGCCGACACCCGCCGACGACCTGGTCGTGATCGGCAAGATCGTTTCGGTGTACGGCATCCGCGGTGAGGTGAAGGTGTATTCCTTTACCGACCCGTTGGACAACCTGCTGGACTATCGCCGCTGGACGCTCCGGCGCGACGGCGAGATTCGGCAGGCCGAGCTGGTCAGGGGGCGCCTGCATGGCAAGGTCCTGGCCGCCAAGCTCAAGGGGCTCGACGATCGCGAAGAGGCCCGCACCTTCACCGGTTACGAGATCTGCATCCCGCGTAGCGAGTTGCCCTCTCTCGAGGAAGGTGAGTACTACTGGCACCAGCTGGAAGGCCTGAAGGTGATCGACCAGGGCGGGCAGTTGCTCGGCGTGATCGACCATCTGCTGGAAACCGGTGCCAACGATGTCATGGTGGTCAAGCCCTGCGCGGGCAGCCTGGACGACCGCGAGCGCCTGTTGCCCTACACCGGGCAGTGCGTGCTGTCGATCGACCTGGCCGCTGGCGAGATGCGGGTGGACTGGGACGCGGACTTCTGATCATCCATGGACAAGCGTTTGTGGGTGGGCGTCGTCAGCATCTTTCCGGAGATGTTCCGCGCGATCAGTGACTATGGCATCACCAGCCGTGCGGTAAAGCAGGGGTTGCTCACGCTGACCTGCTGGAATCCACGGGACTACACCGAGGACCGCCACCAGACGGTGGACGACCGGCCCTTCGGCGGTGGCCCTGGCATGGTGATGAAGATCAAGCCTCTGGAGGGCGCGCTGGCGGATGCCAGGCAAGCCGCCGGGGGCAGGAAGGCGAAGGTGATCTACCTTTCGCCGCAAGGCCGCCAGCTGACGCAGGCGGGCGTACGCGAACTGGCCGAAGAGGAAGCGTTGATCCTCATCGCCGGGCGCTACGAAGGCATCGACGAGCGCTTCATCGAAGAGCACGTCGATGAAGAATGGTCGATCGGCGATTATGTCCTGTCCGGCGGTGAGTTGCCGGCCATGGTGCTGGTCGATGCAGTGACGCGGTTGCTGCCCGGTGCATTGGGTCATGCAGATTCCGCCGAGGAGGACTCCTTCACGGATGGCCTGCTCGACTGCCCGCACTACACCCGACCCGAGGTGTACGCGGACAAACGTGTTCCTGAAGTGTTGCTCAGTGGCAACCATGAACACATCCGGCGTTGGCGTTTGCAGCAGGCCCTTGGGCGGACCTGGGAACGACGCGCCGATCTTCTGGATAGCCGCTCGCTTTCTGGAGAAGAGCAGAAGCTGCTGGCGGAATATATCCGTCAGCGGGACGATAGTTAACGTATCGATGGCTGGCCGATTGCCGGTCTTAGGAGCACAGCATGACCAACAAGATCATTCAGCAGATCGAAGCTGAACAGATGAACAAAGAGATCCCGGCGTTCGCCCCCGGCGATACCGTGATCGTCCAGGTCAAGGTGAAGGAAGGCGACCGTCAGCGTCTGCAGGCCTTCGAAGGCGTCGTCATCGCCAAGCGCAACCGTGGCCTGAACAGCGCCTTCACCGTGCGCAAGATCTCCAACGGCGTGGGCGTGGAACGTACCTTCCAGACCTACAGCCCGATCGTCGACAGCCTGAGCGTCAAGCGTCGCGGCGACGTGCGCAAGGCCAAGCTGTACTACCTCCGCGCCCTGTCCGGCAAGGCCGCGCGCATCAAGGAAAAACTGGTCTAATCCGGTTCTTCTCCGAGAAAAGCAGCCCGAGGGCTGCTTTTTTCATGTCTGGCGTTCGCCTTTCCGGCGGCGTTTCCTACTGCCCACGGCAGCGCATAACCAGTACAACATCCGCGGCACCCAGGCAGCCACTCCATCCGGTATTCGTGGCATGACCCCCAGAGAGCAAGAAATCCTGCGTCGCACCGAGCTTTCCGAAACCCGTGTGACCAAGGCGGTATTCCCGCCCACCACCAATCACCACAACACCCTGTTCGGCGGGACTGCGCTGGCCTGGATGGACGAGGTCTCGTTCATCACCGCGACCCGTTTCTGCCGCCTGCCGCTGGTGACCGTTTCCACCGATCGCATCGACTTCAACCACCCGATCCCGGCGGGCTCGATCGTCGAACTGGTCGGACGGGTGGTCAAGGTCGGCAACACCAGCCTCAAGGTGGAGGTCGAGGTGTACCTGGAAAGCATGTACGCCGACGGTCGCGAGAAGGCCATACACGGCCTGTTCAGCTTCGTTGCCATCGACGACGAAAAGCGGCCGGTTCCGGTCCTGCCGGGGTTCCCGGCCAGCCAGGCGGCTTGATACAGGCAGAAAGAAGGCACCCACGGGTGCCTTTTCCATATCCCCGGACGATCCGGCCCTGGGTTGGGATCAGGGCCGCAGGCTGATCTTCAGGGAGGCCTGGGACAGGTCGATCTGTTGCAGGCTGACGCTGCCGAACGTCTGCTCGCGCGGCGCGCCGGCAATGCGGATATTGTCGAAGCGCACCTCGCCGATACTGCTCGGCAGGCGCAGGTTGACCGAGCCGTCGGGGTTGAGCGTGCTTTGCGTCTTGCCGGTTTCGTAGCGAACGTCGCTCATCGAGGTTTCCGCCTCCAGGCTGTCGAGCATCGGCATCACCAGCTTCGCCAGTTGCTTCACCGCGGCCAGTCCGTCGCCGCCCTCGGCCTTCAGGAACAGGCCCTCGAGGCTTTCGTTGAGGCCCTGGGCGTTGACGTTGCTCATCTCGACGTCGGTCAGCGGACGCAGGTTCTTCGGCAGTTCCTGGCGGCTCATGGCCGCTGGCGGCTGCATGCGCTGGATGTCGGCGCTGGCCATCTGGAACGGACTGAGCAGGGCGGCGACCAGGGTCGCGGCCAGGCGCAGGTTGGTCTGCTTCTTCAGCGCCTTCTTCAGTTGCCGTTCGCTCAGCAGGCCCTGCTCGATCAGGGTTTCGCCCAGGCGCTTGTGGTTGCTCAACTGCGCCTGGATCGCGGCGTCCAGTTGGGCGGCGCTAATCAGCCCCTTGTTGATCAGGATCTGGCCCAGGCGGGAATGTTGTTGATTGGACATGGTCATGGCCTGATGAAAAAAGAGGATGATGGCTAGATGCAATCATCCTCTTCGTGGGCTTCGTTTGTCACCCAACCTTGGATAGGGTGACGACGGTCTTTCGTCGGTTCGTTGAAGTCTAGTCGGCGATTTCCGTGGCCTGCGACTTGCTGACTGACGGTTCCGCGTCGATCAGCGACAGCAGCGTCCAGCCGGTGCCCGGCGCCAGCGTGGACTGTGGCGTGGCGACGTGCATCCTGCCGTTCGGATCGCGGGCGAACAGCAGGATCGCGGACTCGCCGTGCAGCGCCTGGTAGTCGTTCCAGCCGAAGGTGTCGGTGAGCAGGGTGGTGCGGATTTCGGCGCCGCGCGACAGCAGGCTGGCGAACTGCGCGTAGGTCAGCGGTCGCTGGCCAAGCGGACGGCCACGGTGTTCGTCGCTGGAGCGGTGCTTGTCGGTACGCTTGGCTTCCTGGCTGGTCGGCAGGCCGAACAGCTGGCGATGGCCGAACTCGTGGCGGAAGCGCATGGCCGCCAGGGTATTCAGCTCGCCGGCTGGAGAAACCCCCAGCAAATGCCCGATGCCGACCAGGTCGAGGTGGGCTTCGGCGTGCTGCGAGGTGGGATTGCCGAAATAGGTGGGCAGGTTGTCCATGCGGGCGGCGCGGATGTTTTCCCAGCTCGAATCAGTCAGCAGCACGCGGCTGCCGAGGCTCTTCAGGGCCTTGCCGATGGCGCGCCCGACCGGATTGGCGCCGACGATCAGGTAGCCGCTGGGCGAGGGCTCGGCGACCTTCAGCAGGCGCGCCAGGGGGCGGGCGGTGGCGCTTTGCAGGACCACCGTGCCGATGATCACCAGAAAGGTCAGCGGCACCAGCAGCGCCGCCTGGGCATGGCCTTCGGCGCTCAGGCGGATGGCGAAGATCGCCGAGACCGCCGCGGCGACGATCCCGCGCGGGGCGATCCAGCTGAGCAGGGCGCGCTCGCGCCAGCTCAGCGGCGAACCCCAGGTCGACAGCGCCACGTTCAGCGGCCGGGCGACGAACTGGATCAGCAGCAGCACCAGCAGCGCCGCCGGGCCCAGGCCGAGCAGGGCATTGATGTCCAGGCGCGCGGCCAGGAGGATGAACAGGCCGGAAATCAGCAGGACGCTGAGGTTTTCCTTGAAGTGCAGGATCTGCCGTACGTCGACGCCCTTCATGTTGGCCAGGCCCATGCCCATCAGGGTGACGGCGAGCAGTCCGGATTCGTGCATCACCCGGTTCGAGGCGATGAATACGCCCAGCACCGCGGCCAGCGTCGCCAGGTTGTGCAGGTAGTCCGGCAGCCAGTGGCGGCGCAGGACGATGCCCAGCGCCCAGCCGCCGAGGATGCCGAACAGGCTGCCGCAGAGGATCACTCCACCGAAGGTCTGCAGGCTGTGTAGCCAGCCATCGCCTTCGCCGCTGGAGATGATGAAGCTGTACACCACTACCGCCAGCAGGGCGCCGATGGGATCGATGACGATGCCTTCCCAGCGCAGGATGTTCGCCACCGCGGCCTTGGGCCGGACCACCCGCAGCATCGGAACGATCACCGTGGGCCCGGTGACCAGGGTCAGGGTGCCGAACAGCAGGGCCATTTCCCAGCTGAAGTCGAGCAGGTAGTGGGCGGCCAGGGCGATCACGCCCCAGGTCGAGAGCGCGCCGATGGTCACCATTCGGTGCACCACGGTGCCGATTTCCTTCCATTCGCTGAAATGCAGGGTCAGGCTGCCCTCGAAGAGGATCAGCGCCACTGCCAGGGATACCAGTGGGAACAGCAGGGGGCCGAACATCTCGTCCGGATCGAGCCAGCCGAGTAGCGGGCCGGCGACGATCCCGGATAGCAGCAGGAAAAGAATGGCTGGCAGGCGCAGGCGCCAGGCCAGCCATTGACTGAGCAGGGCGGCGGCACCGATGCCGCCGAGGGCGAGCAGGATAGCGTTCTGGTCCATCGAGGATTCCTTGTCAGCGTCGCTCCGCTCGTCCTGAGCCGGGGCGAACCATCGAGCCACATGGCTCCGCTTTTTCCCGCGGGCACGGGAAGCCGGCCGACCTCCTGTCGACCGGCCTGACTAACCATTACGTGGCGATGACGGCCAACGCTCGCGATAGCGCCCAGGCTATGAAAGACTAGCCGCGCTTTCATTTGGTTCGCAGCCTTCATCCATGAGTACCCTCGAACATCCCCTGATCGACCGTTTCCTCGATGCCCTGTGGCTGGAAAAAGGCCTTGCCGACAACACCCGCGAGGCTTATCGCAACGACCTCCAGCAGTTCAACGCCTGGCTCGATGGCCGCGGGCTGCGCCTGGAGGGCATCGGCCGCGACGCCATCCTCGATCACCTGGCCTGGCGCCTGGAACAGGGCTACAAGGCTCGCTCGACCGCGCGCTTCCTCTCCGGCCTGCGTGGCTTCTACCGCTATTGCCTGCGCGATGGCCTGATCGCCGAGGATCCCACCTTGCAGGTGGACCTGCCGCAACTGGGCAAGCCGTTGCCGAAATCCCTCTCCGAAGCGGACGTCGAGGCATTGCTGGCGGCGCCGGAAGTCGACGACCCGCTGGGCCTGCGCGATCGCACCATGCTCGAAGTGCTGTATGCCTGCGGCCTGCGGGTCAGCGAACTGGTCGGCCTGACCCTGGAGCAGGTCAACCTGCGCCAGGGCGTGGTCAAGGTGTTCGGCAAGGGCAGCAAGGAGCGCCTGGTGCCGCTCGGCGAGGAAGCCATCGGCTGGCTCGAACGCTACCTGCGCGAGGCCCGCGGCGACCTGCTCGGCGGGCGGCCCAGCGACGTGCTGTTCCCCAGCCTGCGCGGCGAACAGATGACCCGCCAGACCTTCTGGCATCGCATCAAGCATCACGCGCAGGTGGCGGCGATCGGCACGTCGATTTCGCCGCACACCCTGCGCCACGCCTTCGCCACCCACCTGCTCAACCATGGCGCCGACCTGCGGGTGGTGCAGATGCTGCTCGGCCACAGCGACCTGTCGACCACCCAGATCTATACCCATATCGCCCGGGCCCGCCTCCAGGATCTGCACGCACGCCACCACCCGCGAGGCTGACGCTTTGTCCGAAAAATCCGTACCTACCCGAAAAGAGGCGCTTTCGTAGCGTTCTGCGACAAGCGTCGGGCCCGTCGGGATAGCGGTCTATGGTAGGCTTCGCCGACCGCACGACAGGAGTGACACATGCGCGTGACCCGTTTTCTGGCTGCTGCCGCCCTCGGCCTGATGAGTACCCTGGCCCTGGCAGACAATGCCGATCAGAACATCCGCAAGACCCTGCAGGCCCTGCAACCGGACCTGCCTATCGACTCCATCGCCAGCAGCCCGCTGCAGGGGCTCTACCAGGTGCAGCTGAAGGGCGGCCGGGTGCTCTACGCCAGCGCCGACGGCCAGTTCGTCATGCAGGGCTACCTCTACCAGGTGAAGGACGGCAAGCCGGTCAACCTGACCGAGAAGGCCGAGAGCCAGGCGATCGCCAAGGCGATCAACGGCGTGCCCGCCAGCGAGATGGTGGTGTATCCGGCCAAGGGCCAGGCCAAGGCGCACATCACGGTGTTCACCGATACCACCTGCCCGTACTGCCAGAAGCTGCATGCCGAGGTGCCGGACCTGACCGAGCAGGGGATCGAGGTGCGCTACATGGCGTTCCCGCGCCAGGGGCCGCAGTCGGCGGGCGACAAGCAACTGCAGGCGGTCTGGTGTGCGAAGGAGCCGACCAAGGCGATGGACGCCATGATGAACGGCAAGGAGATCAAGTCTTCCGAGTGCAAGAACCCGGTCGACAAGCAGTTCCAGATGGGCCAGATGGTCGGGGTGCAGGGAACGCCGGCGATCGTCCTTGCCAATGGCCAGTTGCTCCCCGGCTACCAGCCGGCCAAGCAGTTGGCCAAGCTGGCGCTGGAGGCCAAATAGCGCCGGGTCTGCCGAACAATTGACTAATAAAGAGCCGCTTCGTAATGTGCGGCTCTTTTGTTTTCATCATTGGCGATTTCCGCCGCCCGCTGGCGGAATCCATCGCCAGGATGTGTCGTGGCCCGTACAGTGGTCGCGTCAACCTCGATTCGATCGGGGAACCATAGCAGGCCGGCGCGTCCGGCCGTCGTAGGTGAGATGGGGAGTTCCAGCGTGAAACCGGTCAAAGTAGGCATCTGTGGGTTGGGGACCGTCGGTGGCGGTACCTTCAATGTACTCAAACGCAACGCCGAGGAGATTGCCCGCCGTGCCGGGCGCGGTATCGAGGTTGCGCAGATCGCCGCCCGCCGGCCGAACCCGAAGTGCGATACCGGTGTGACCCCCATCACCGCCGATATCTTCGACGTAGCGTGCAATCCCGAGATCGACGTGGTCGTCGAGTTGATCGGCGGCTACACCCTGGCCCACGAGCTGGTGCTCAAGGCCATCGAGAACGGCAAGCACGTGGTCACCGCGAACAAGGCGCTGATCGCCGTGCACGGCAACGAGATCTTCGCCAAGGCCCGCGAGAAGGGCGTGATCGTCGCCTTCGAGGCCGCTGTCGCCGGCGGCATCCCGGTGATCAAGGCGATCCGCGAGGGGCTGTCGGCCAACCGCATCAACTGGCTGGCCGGGATCATCAACGGTACCGGCAACTTCATCCTCAGCGAAATGCGCGAGAAGGGCCGTACCTTCCCCGACGTGCTCGCCGAGGCCCAGGCCCTGGGCTATGCCGAGGCCGACCCGACCTTCGACGTGGAAGGCATCGACGCCGCCCACAAGCTGACCATCCTCGCCTCGATCGCCTTCGGCATTCCGCTGCAGTTCGACAAGGCCTACACCGAAGGCATCTCGAAGCTGACCAGCGCTGACGTCAACTACGCCGACGCCCTCGGCTATCGCATCAAGCACCTGGGCGTGGCGCGTCGCACCGAGAGCGGCTTCGAGCTGCGCGTGCACCCGACTCTGATTCCCTCGGATCGCCTGATCGCCAACGTCAACGGCGTGATGAACGCGGTGATGGTCAACGGCGACGCCGTCGGCTCGACCCTCTACTACGGCGCCGGTGCCGGCATGGAGCCGACCGCTTCCTCGGTGGTGGCCGACCTCGTCGACGTGGTCCGCGCCATGACCTCCGATCCGGAGAACCGCGTACCGCACCTGGCGTTCCAGCCGGACGCGCTGTCCGACCACCCGATCCTGCCGATCGAAGCCTGCGAAAGCGCCTACTACCTGCGCATCCAGGCCAAGGACCACCCGGGCGTACTGGCCCAGGTGGCCACCATCCTGTCCGAGCGCGGCATCAACATCGAATCGATCATGCAGAAGGAGGCCGAGGAACAGGACGGCCTGGTGCCGATGATCCTGGTTACCCACCGGGTCATCGAACAACGCATCAACGATGCCATCGCCGCCCTGGAAGCGCTGGAAGGCGTGTCCGGGCCGGTGGTCCGTATCCGTGTCGAACAACTGAATTGATCGAACGCCGGGCGCCGCTCGCGGGCCCGCGTCAACAGCGAAGGTTTTGAACATGCGTTACATCAGCACCCGCGGCCAAGCGCCCGCCCTGAACTTCGAAGATGTCCTCCTCGCCGGCCTGGCCAGCGACGGCGGCCTCTACGTCCCGGAAAACCTGCCACGCTTCACCCTCGAGGAGATCGCCTCCTGGGTCGGCCTGCCCTACCACGAGCTGGCCTTCCGGGTGATGCGCCCGTTCGTCGCCGGCAGCATCGCCGATGCCGACTTCAAGAAGATCCTCGAGGAAACCTATGGCGTCTTCGCCCATGACGCAGTGGCGCCGCTGCGCCAGTTGAACGGCAACGAATGGGTGCTGGAGCTGTTCCACGGCCCGACCCTGGCCTTCAAGGACTTCGCCCTGCAACTGCTCGGCCGCCTGCTCGACCATGTGCTGGCCAAGCGCGGCGAGCGCGTGGTGATCATGGGGGCCACCTCCGGCGATACCGGCTCCGCGGCCATCGAAGGCTGCCGCCGTTGCGACAACGTCGACATCTTCATCATGCACCCGCACAACCGCGTGTCCGAGGTGCAGCGCCGGCAGATGACCACCATCCTCGGCGACAACATCCACAACATCGCCATCGAAGGCAACTTCGACGACTGCCAGGAGATGGTCAAGGCCAGCTTCGCCGACCAGGGCTTCCTCAAGGGTACCCGCCTGGTAGCGGTGAACTCGATCAACTGGGCGCGGATCATGGCCCAGATCGTCTACTACTTCCATGCCGCGCTGCAGCTCGGCGCGCCGCATCGCTCGGTGGCGTTCTCGGTGCCGACCGGCAACTTCGGCGACATCTTCGCCGGCTACCTGGCGCGCAACATGGGCCTGCCGGTCAGCCAGCTGATCGTCGCGACCAACCGCAACGACATCCTGCACCGCTTCATGAGCGGTAATCGCTACGACAAGGACACCCTGCATCCCTCGCTGTCGCCGTCGATGGATATCATGGTCTCGTCCAACTTCGAACGCCTGCTGTTCGACCTGCACGGCCGCAACGGCAAGGCCGTCGCCGAACTGCTGGGTGCCTTCAAGGCCAGCGGCAAGCTGTCGGTGGAAGACCAGCGCTGGACCGAGGCGCGCAAGCTGTTCGACTCCCTGGCGGTCAGCGACGAGCAGACCTGCGAGACCATCGCCGAGGTATACCGCTCCTGTGGAGAGTTGCTCGACCCGCACACCGCCATTGGCGTGCGTGCCGCCCGCGAATGCCGGCGCAGCCTGAGCGTGCCGATGGTGACCCTGGGCACTGCGCATCCGGTCAAGTTCCCCGAAGCGGTGGAGAAGGCCGGCATCGGCCAGGCGCCGGCGCTGCCTGCGCACCTCGCCGACCTGTTCGAGCGCGAGGAGCGCTGCACCGTATTGCCGAACGAGCTGGCCAAGGTACAGGCCTTCGTCAGCCAGCACGGCAATCGCGGCAAGCCGCTCTGAGCCTGTCGTGAAAGGAAGAAGCCCGCCTTGATGGCGGGCTTTTCATGTCTTCTCAAAGGGCAGCGGCGAGTTTGTTGCGCGAGGGGCGGAGCAGCCTCAGTGGATCGTTGAACTGGATGTCGCTGGCCAGCTTGTAGTAGCGCCCGACGAAATAGTCGCGGGCCTGGGCATCGTTCTTTCCTTGGTACAGCACCCAGGCGACGCTGATGCCGGCGAACTCGTTGTACTCGATCTGTCGCAGCGGGCTGAAGTGGGTCGCCGTGGTGGCCGTGGCGCCCCAGGCGGGCACGTCGCGGATCAACGGGCCCTGCCAGAGGATCGGCCAACTGAGCGGCGGCACGACCACATCGGCCAGTCCGGTCAGCAGCAGGGTCGGGGTCTTTACCGTGGAACCGATGGCCAGGGGGCCTGGCTCGATCGGCAGGGCGCCGACCAGCTTCAACCGTGGCTCGATGAGTTGCAGGGCTTGTGCAGAGAGGCTGGCGCTCTGCAGTGTGGCCTGGCCGCCGGCGGAGTGCCCGGCGACCAGCGTCCGGGAAAAGTCGGCCCGGTCATGCAGGGCCGAGCCCGGGTCCCTGTCCAGTTTCGCGACCTCAAGGATGCCGAGGGCGTGCATCAGCGGGAAGGAATTGATGAAGTCGGAGGAGATCACCACGATGAAGCCGTGGCTGGCCCACAGTTTCATCAGTTCGTGATAGTTGCCGGCGTTGGAAAGTATGCCGCCGACGAAAGTGATGACCGGAAGCTTGGCGTCGGACGCGGCGATGTCCGCCGGATAGTAGACGCTGGTACTGATCGGGCTGGCGAAGCCATAGGGAAAAGCCTCATTGCAGCGGATCGAGCCGTCCAGCAGGACGATCCTGGCGATGGTCCCGACGAAGCCACGACAATCGGCGAGCACGGCGGTGCTGGCGATCTCGGTGTCGGCGACCGGACGCGCGTACTGGTCGTTGGCCAGGCCCACGGCGCCGAACAGCAGCGAGCCCTGTGCCGTGCCGGCGGCGAATGCCAGCGCGAGGATGAAGGCGCGCCAGGCGCCGCGGGGGGATGCGAAGGCAGTCATGAGATCCTCGCTGTTCGATGCGCAGGGGGAAGTCTCGTTGTTACTGCCTGACGGACGCGCCGGATACTGCAATTTCAAGCAGGTGAAGGCGTTGCGCGAGGGTGGGATGGTTGGAGTTTTTCCCGGTGCTTCCCTTATAGCGGGCTGATCGTTGCGTTGGCCTGGTTCGGCTCGAATGGCTATTTGCGCCGGCACGTGGCCTTTCGCCAGATGCTGCCGTTAGTCCGGTAAATGCTTGCATCGACGAACCCTATTCGCGTTTTTTCGGTCTTTGACGAGTCTTATTCGTCGAAACAGGAGACCTGATTTGGACAGCCTGAAGCAACGACTGGCCGATGCCTTCGCTCCCCATCCCTTCACCCTCAGCCAGCCCCGGCCCGATGGCGGACGGGTGGTCACGCTGGTCGATCCGCAGGGGGAAACCCTGTTGCAGCGGGTCATCGCCAAGGTGCAGTTGAACGACGAAAGCTATCTCGAGGATGCCGTGCAGACCATTCGCCGGGAATTGCAGGTGCTGGTCGGGCGGATGGAGGAAGACGTGCTGGCGACCTTCCGCGAGCGGGATCACGTGCTGCTGTATTCGTCGCGCTAGCACCGTCTCGTTCGAGGGCGCGTTGCGCATCGGGCGGTCAGGCCGAAGGCGCGCGCCGGTGCAGCGGCTCTTGCCGGATGGCGCCATGCTCGTGGAAGCGTGCGGATAACCCCCTCTCCCTGGCTGGATAGGGGAGAGGGGCCGCCCTGTCCGCGGAGCACCGATGAAGGGCTCCGCGTACCGTTCAGATGGCGCCTTCCCGGCGCAGGGCGGCGATGCCCTCGCTGTCGTAGCCCAGCTCGGCGAGCAGGGCATCGGTATGCTCGCCCAGTTCCGGGCCTACCCAATCCGCGGAGCCTGGCGTGGCGGACAGCTTGGGCACGATGCCAGGCATGCGGAATGGCTTGCCGTCCGGCAAGCGTGCCGAGAGGAACATCTCGCGGGCAAGGAATTGCGGATCGCGGAACATGTCTTCGGCGGAGTAGATGCGGCTGGCCGGGACTTCGGCTCGCGCCAGCACCGCCAGCACTTCCTCCAGGGACTGCGAGGCGACCCAGCGGTCGATAACCCCATAGAGTTCGTCGCGGCGCGCATCGCGCCCGTCGTTGCTGGCCAGTTGCGGGTCGCTGGCCAGGTCGTCGCGGCCGATGGCCTGCATGAAGCGGCGGAAGATCGCGTCGCCGTTGGCGCCGATCTGTACGTGGCGGCCATCGGCGCTGGTGTGGATGGAGGAGGGGGTGATGCCCGGCATGATGTTGCCGGTGCGCTCGCGGATGAAACCGAACACGTCGAATTCCGGAACCATGCTTTCCATCATGGCGAAGATCGCCTCGTAGAGGGCGACGTCGACCATCTGTCCCTCGCCGCCGTTGACCTCGCGGTGTCGCAGCGCCATCAGCGCGCCGATCACGCCCCACAGGGCGGCGATCGAGTCGCCGATGGAAATCCCGGTGCGAACCGGCGGGCGGTCCTCGAAGCCGGTAATGTAGCGCAGTCCGCCCATCGACTCGCCGACCGCGCCGAAGCCCGGCTGGTCCTTGTAGGGGCCGGTCTGGCCGAAGCCCGACAGGCGCACCATCACCAGGCGCGGGTTCAGCGCGTGGAGGACATCCCAGCCCAGGCCGAGCTTTTCCAGTACGCCGGGGCGGAAGTTCTCGATCAGGATGTCGGCATCGCCGAGCAGGCGTTTCAGGATCGCCTGGCCTTCGGCGTGCTTGAGATTGAGGGTCAGGGATTTCTTGTTGCGTGCCTGAACGAACCACCACAGCGAGGTGCCTTCGTAGAGCTTGCGCCACTTGCGCAGTGGATCGCCGCCGTCGGGCGACTCGATCTTGATCACTTCGGCGCCGAACTCGGCGCAGATCCGCGAGGCGAAAGGGCCGGCGATCAGGGTGCCGAGCTCGACCACCTTCAGGCCGGCCAGCGGTTTGGGCGAATGTTCCATGCGGTGTCCGTCAGGCTGCAGTGTGCGCATAGCCTAGAGCATTTGCCGGCGGTGCGGGCGGGTGCCGCGGTAGGGTGAGACGTTTCCCGTTTTTTCCCGATATGCCCGGCGGTCCTTCAATTCCTTTTGCATAGAGGGTTTAATGCGGGAGTCGATACAGGATGTAGCGCGCCAGACACCGAGCCAGGGAGGCCCCTCGTGCCATTTCTTTCTCTCTTTCCTCCCCGTGTTTCTTTTCCATGCTCCGGCCGGCCCGGCGTAGATATGCGCGTGCGTTGGGTTTTATTACATGTGATCTGTTGAAATCTTACATGTGATCTCGTAGTGTGAGTCCATGCAACGGAAATCATCAGCCCATTATCAGCGTGTCTTTCGCCAGCGCCTGCGCGAGCAGGGCCTGGTGAAGAAGGAAGTCTGGATCTTGCCGGAGAACGCCGCGGCGCTCGCCGGCATCGAGCGGATGCTGCGTCGCCCGGCTGCCGGAGCGGCTCATTTGGAGAAGGAGGAAGACATGACGGAAGCCCGGGTATGGAACGCTCGCTCGCTGGCCGAGGCCCTGAGCGGCACCGAGCTGTTCAGCAGCGGCGAGGCCCAGATCGAGCTGATCGAGGGGGCGGAAGCGAGTCTCTACGTGATCATGCGCGAATACGGCGACCTGCCGGTGTTCGTCGCGCCCCAGGGCGAGCAGATCATCGTCGAGGCGCTGCTCTGGCCGGAAAGCGACGTTACCGACGCGACCGCCTTCAACGAAGAGGTCCTGCTCAGCCGGCAACTGTTCCCGCTGTCGAGCATCGGCCTGCTCAACCTGCCGGGCGAGGAGCGCTGCTACAGCATGTTCGGCGCGTTGAGCACGACTTCGTCGCTGGCCAGCGTGCTGCACGAAATCGAAACCCTGGCCGGCAACGTGATCCGCGCCACGGAAGTCTACGCCGGCTACCTGAAAGCCCGGGCCTGAGGGAGGACACCATCATGACGGTATGGAGCAAGCTGCTGAGCGCCCTGCGCGGCGGAGCCAACGAGGTTGGCGAGGCGATCGTCGACAGCCAGGCGCTGCGCATCCTCGACCAGGAGATCCGCGACGCCGACGTCGAACTGCGCAAGTCGCGGGAAGCGCTGGCCTCGATCATGGCCCGCCACCGCCTGGCCCAGGAGCGCGTCGAGAAGGGCGCGGCCCAGGTCGCCGAGTACGAGCAATACGCGATCAAGGCACTGGAGGCCGGCAACGAGGAGCTGGCCCGGGAGGTCGCGGAGAAGATCGCGACCCTGGAGAACCAGCTCGAGGGCGAGCGTGCCCAGGTCGCGGAATTCGCCGCCAGCGTAGCCCAGTTGCGCAAGTCGGTGAGCCAGGCCGAGGGCAACATCCGCCAGCTCAAGCAACAGGTGGATACGGTCAAGGCCACCGAGAGCGTGCAGAAGGCGCAGATGGCCGTTGCCCAGCGCTACGGCAACTCGAAGAGCAAGCTGCAGACCGCGGTGGACTCCCTGGAGCGGATCAAGCAGCGCCAGGCCGAACGCGCGGCGACCATGGATGCCGCGGCCGAACTGGCCAGCGCGGCGGCGCCGGACGATGCGCTGGACGCCAAGCTGCGCGCGGCTGGGATCAAGGCCTCGGGCAACAGCGTGGATGGCGTGCTGGCGCGCCTGAAGGAAAAGGGCAAGGCCTGATAGGCCCGCGGCCCGGCGAAGGCGTCCGGGCCCGTTTTTCAGGGATAGAGCGACAATGGAAGGTTTCCTGCAGACGGCGCTGTCGTTCCCGACCGTGCTGTTCAGCTTTCTTCTGATCCTAGCGATCATCTACTGGGGCATCGTCGCCCTGGGCATGGTCGAGATCGATGTGCTCGATCTCGACGCCGAGTCGGTCGTCGATGGCGCCGGCCAGGCCGAAGGCCTCGCCGCGCTGCTGGCGAAGCTGAAACTCAACGGCGTACCGGTCACCCTGGTGCTGACCCTGCTGTCCTTCTTCGCCTGGTTCCTCTGCTACTTCGTCCAGCTGTGGCTGCTCAGCGCATTGCCGCTCGGCTGGCTGCGCTACCCGTTGGGCGCCGTGGTGGCGGTGGGCGCGCTGTTCCTGGCGGCGCCGCTGGCGGCCACGCTGTGCCGGCCGTTGCGGCCGCTGTTCCGCAAGCTGGAAAGCACCAGCAGCAAGTCGGTGCTGGGCCAGGTCGCGGTGGTGCGCAGCGGGCGGGTCACCCTGCAACATGGCGAGGCGTTGCTGGAAGACGGCGGCGCCGGGCTGATCCTGAAAGTTCGTGCGGAAGAGAACAAAGGCTTCAAGCGCGGCGATCGCGTCGTGCTGCTGGAGTACCTGGAGGCGGAGCACGCCTATCGGGTCGTTACCGAGGAAGAGTTCCGCGGTATCTGACCCGGGCTCGGTGAGAATCAAGGAGAACTGCTGCTATGGATATGACGTCGCTGATGCCCCTCCTGCTGGGAGTGGGCCTGGTCGTTCTGCTGGTCGTGGGCCTGCTGGCCCTGTTCAAGGCCTTCTACATCAAGGTCCCGCAAGGCACCGCGCTGATCGTCAACGACATGTCGTCGACGCCCAAGGTGCATTTCACCGGTGCGCTGGTCTATCCGGTGATCCACCTGAAGGAGTTCATGCGCATCTCGCTGATCACCCTGGAGGTCGACCGGCGCGGCAAGGACGGCCTGATCTGCCGCGACAACATGCGCGCGGACATCACCGTTGCCTTCTACCTGCGGGTCAACGAGACCCAGGACGACGTGCTCAAGGTGGCCAAGGCCATCGGCGTCGACCGTGCTTCCGACCGTTCGGCGGTGAACGAGCTGTTCAATGCCAAGTTCTCCGAGGCGCTGAAGACCGTCGGCAAGCAGTTCGACTTCGTCCAGCTGTTCGAGAATCGCCAGGACTTCCGTGACCGCATCATCGAGGTGATCGGCAACGACCTGAACGGCTACGTCCTGGAAGACGTCGCCATCGACTACCTGGAGCAGACCGCGAAGAACTCGCTGGACCCGAGCAACATCCTCGATGCCGAGGGCATCCGCAAGATCACCGAGCTGACCGCCACCCAGAACGTCATCACCAACGAACTGGAGCGCAACGAAGAGCTGGCGATCAAGAAGAAGAACGTCGAGACCCGCGAGGCGGCCCTGGCCCTGGAGCGCCAGCAGGCTGACGCCGAGGCCCGGCAGAAGCGCGAGATCGAGACCATCCGTGCCCGCGAGGAAGCGGAAACCGCGCGGGTCAAGGAAGAGGAGCGGCTGAAGGCCGAGCAGGCGCGGATCCAGGCGCAGCAGGAAATCGACGTGCGCACCGAGAATCACCAGCGCGAGGTCGAGGTGGCGCAGCAGAACCGCCAGCGCGCGGTGGTCATCGAGGTGGAGAAGGTCACCCGCGCCAAGGACCTGGAGATCGTCGCCCGCGAGCGTGAGGTGGAGCTGCAGAAGATCGAGAAGGAAAAGGCGCTGGAAGAGCAGCGCAAGAACATCGCCAATGTGATTCGCGAGCGCGTCGCGGTGGAAAAGACCGTGGCCCAGGAGGAGGAGCGGATCAAGGAGGTGCGCGAGGTTTCCGAGGCCGAGCGGGTCAAGCAGGTGATCCTGCTGCAGGCCCAGGCGGAAGCCGAGCAGGAGCTGGTACGCCAGGTCAAGCAGGCGGAAGCCGACGAGGCCCGCTCCAAGCACAAGGCGGTGGAAATCAACACCATGGCGCAGGCCGAGCTGGAAGCGGCGTCGAAGCAGGCCGAGGCGAAGAAGCGTCTGGCCGAGGGCATCGAGGCCGAGCGCGCAGCGCCGGGCCTGGCCGATGCGCGGGTGCTGGAAGTCACCGCCGCGGCGAAGGAAAAGGATGGCTTGGCAGCGGCGCGGGTACGTGCCGAACAACTGATCGCCGAAGCCAGGGGCGACGAAGAGCGCGGCCTGGCCGACGCCCGGGTGCTCGAGGCGCAGGCCGCGGCCAAGGAGAAGGACGGCCTGGCCGAAGCCAAGGTGCTGGCCGAGAAGCTCGGCGCCCAGGCGCGCGGCGAGGAGCAGCTCGGCGCGGCCAAGGCCAAGGCCACCAAGGACCAGGGCAGCGCGGAAGCGGAAGTACTGCTGCAGCGCCTGAATGCCGAGGCCGAGGGGCTTGGCAAGAAGTTCGGCGCCCTGGATGCCCTCAGCGACAGCGCTCGCCAGCACGAAGAGTTCCGCATGCAGCTGGAGAAGAGCTTCGAGGAGGCCATGGCGGCCATCGCCGCGAACAAGGACATCGCCAAGGAGCAGGCCGAGGTGCTCGCCACCGCGCTGGGCAAGGCGAACATCGAGATCGTCGGCGGCGAGGGCGACTTCTTCAACTCCTTCGCCAAGTCGCTGTCGGTGGGCAAGGCCATCGAAGGTGTGGTCGGCAAGAGCCCGGTGGTGCAGGACGTCCTCGCCCGCCTGCTCAACGGCCGTGGCGCAGCCGCTGCGGTGATGCCGGAACGCAAGAGCGGCCACGAGAACGAGCCGGCGGCGGAAGTCTGAGTCGACCCGCAGCCTCCTCCGCCAACTGCGGAGGCGTTCCGCCCGCGCCCTGAGCGGCGCAGCCCCTGGCGTGGCCTGTTGGCTGCGCCCGGGGCAGGCCGCTCGGGCCGGTTTCCATCGATGACCGCCGTAGACCCAGGAAGACCAGGATGTCGGACACTCAAGCCGCAACTCCCGCGCAGGACGTATTGGACAAGGCCGTTGCCGAGGGCGGCGCCTACGAGGTGCTGCACAAGCGCCTGCTGGAGCAGGGCCAGCGCCTGCGGCAGACCGCCGAAAGGCTCAACGCCAGTCGCCTGGAGGAGTTCGGCGACAGCCAGATGGATGTGATCGGCCGGGTCCGCATCCGTACCGAGAACAACTGCATCGCCCGCGATATCGTCCAGGTCGGCGATTGCCTGCTGTTCGGCTACAACGTGTTCATCGGCCTGCGCAAGGAAACCGGCGTGGCCGACGTGTTCTCCCTCTACCGCCTGGTGGAGGGCAGCGAAGGCTACGAGGCGGAGCCTGTGCCACTGGGGGACAGCTTTCTCGCCGCGCCGGGCTTCGTCAACGACTTCAACGAGCTTTACACCTACTACAAGAACACCCGCCTGCTGCAACTGGCGATCCGCGACGGCAAGCTGCTGGCCAGCTTCCAGATCGGCGAGCGGATCACCGACATCCGCGTGTTCCGCTGGTCGATCTCCAGCGACGGCAGCGAGGTCCGCTACATCGACAACCGCGGCGAGCGCGACATCGCCTTGCCGGCACCGTTCGACTTCGAATGGCAGCGGGCTACCCGCGAGATGGTGGTGGAGGGCCGCTTCCCGCACCTGAACATCCTCGACACCCTGTTCGTCGAGACCATTGGCGGCGACCTGACCATCAAGGTCGAGAACAACACCGAGGTCGGCCTGGGCATCTATCGCGAAGAGGTGATGGACAAGACCCAGTCGCTGGACGACGCGCAGGTTGAGTTCGCCCGCCTCGGCAGCCTGCTGCTGCTCAAGGTCCTGCCCTATCGCGAGGAGCAGTGGCGCTACCTGGTGTTCAACAGCCTGACCGGCAAGGTCGAGCGCATCGACGCCATCGGCCTGGCCTGCATCCAGTTGCCGGAGGACCACGGGATCATCTTCCCCGGCGGCTACTACCTGCAGAACGGCGAGTACCGCACCTTCGAGCAATCCATGGAAGGCATGCGCTTCAAGCGCTCGGTACGCTCGCCCAACGGCGAGGACGTGCAGTACGTTTTCTACCATCCCGAGCAGGGGCGGAACGTGCTGCTCACCTACAACCTGATCAACCGCCAGTTGCAGAATCCGCTGTTCGGCCACGGCTACGCGCGTCTGGAGGACGGGCGCATGGTGATCTTCGCCGCCGAAGGCGAGGAACCGACCCGCATCCATCCGATGCAGGTCTGGCAGACGCCGTTCTGCACCGAGGAGTACGCGGCCCGCCAACCGGCGCGTAGCGGTTTTCTCGGGCGGATCGGCAATGCCGAGCTGGTGCGCGGCGTCTCCGACCTCTACGACTTGTGCCGGGAGATCGAGACCCCGGCGGTTTCGATCCAGCGCTACTCGCTGCTGTGCCAGAACACCCAGCGCCTGTTCGACGTCTACCACTGGCTCGGCAGCGACCAACTGGACGGCTTGGCGCCGCTGTTGCGCGAAGTGGCGGCGACCGCCGAGCTGGTGCTCGACGAGTACGAGAAGGTCGAAAGTATCCGCCGCCAGTCGGCCCAGGCGATGGTCGACGCGGAGGAGCGGCACAAGGCGCTCCTCTCCGGCTTGCTGCCCGACGGCTGGGACCGGGTGCAGCAGTTCGTCGACGGGCTCAACGGCATCACCGCCCAGCGTGGGTTGCTGCTGACCATCCGCGAGTACCGCTACATCGACGTGGCGCGACTCGACGCCATGGAGGCCGAACTGCTCGCGGCCCACGAGCGGGTGGCCGCCGCCACCGCGACCTTCCTCGCCAGCGAACAGGCCCTGCAGCCCTTGCTGGAGCGCCTGCAGAGCCTCGATGGCGAGGCGCAGAAAGCCGAGACCGTGGCCCAGCTCGGCGAGCCGCTGGCGGCCCTGGAGGCGATGGCCGGCGACCTCGACATGCTGTCCTCGCTGATGGCTTCGCTGCGCATCGACGACGCGACCCAGCGGACCCGCATCATCGAGTCGATCTCGGAGATCTACGCCCGCCTGAACCAGGCCAAGGCGCGCGCCGAGCAGCGGCGCAAGGGACTCGGTTCGAGCGAGACCGTGGCCCAGTTCGGCGCCCAGTTCAAACTGTTCGGCCAGGGCATCACCAACGCCCTGGCCCAGGCCCAGGACCCCGAGCGCTGCGACGAGCAACTGTCGCGCCTGCTGGTGCAACTGGAGGAACTGGAAAGCCAGTTCGGCGACCATGAGCAGTTCCTCGGCGACATCCTGGCCAAGCGCGAGGAGCTGCTGGAAACCTTCGAAGCGCACAAGCAGACCCTGCTCGACGAGCGCCAGCGCAAGGCCCAGGGACTGCTCGACGCCGCCCGGCGAATTCTCGACAGCCTGCAACGACGCACCGCGCGCTTCACCCAGGCGGAGGAACTGAACGCGTTCTTCGCCGCCGACCCGCTGATCCTCAAGTTGCGCGAACTGGCCGAACGTCTTCGCGAATTGAAGGACAGCGTCAAGGCCGACGACGTCGAGGCGCGCCTGAAGGCCGCGCGCGACCAGGCGGTCCGCGCATTGCGCGACAAGAGCGAGCTGTTCGAGGAGGGCGGCGACGTCATCCGCCTGGGCCCGCGCCACCGCTTCAGCGTCAACACCCAGGAACTCGACCTGACCCTGATGCCGCGCGGCGACGCGCTGTACCTGCACCTGACCGGCACCGATTTCCTCGAACCGCTGCAGGACCCGCGGCTCGATGAGCTGCGCGAGTTCTGGCAGGTGAACCTGGAATCCGAATCGGAGACGCTGTACCGCGCCGAATATCTCGCCGGCGAAGTGCTCGCCGCCGCCGACGCGGGCCGCGATGGCTTCAGCCTGGAGCGCTTGCAGGCGCTGCTGGCGCAGCCGGACGAGCTGGCGCGGGCGATCCGCGATTTCGCCGCACCGCGCTACAAGGAGGGCTACGAGAAAGGCATTCACGACCACGATGCGGCGGCGATCCTGGTTCGCCTGCTGCCGTTGCGCGAGAGCGCCGGACTGCTACGCTACGCACCCTCGGCGCGGGCCTTCGCCAGCCTGTTCTGGAGCCGCCGGCGCGAGGAGCGGGAAGTCGCCGGCTGGCCCGAGCGGGCACGCAGCAGCCGCAGCATCCAGCAGATGTTCGGTCGTGACGACGGCCTGCTCGCCCTTCGCGGCGAAGTGGCCGCGGCGATGCGTGCGCTGCTCGCCGAACAGCCCATCGCGCTGGACCCGCAGCATATCGACGAGGCGGCCGAGTACCTGGTCTGGGAATTGTCCGCCGAGCGTCCCGAATTCACCTTCAGCAAATATGCCCGGCAATTGCAGGAAGGACTCAAGCTGCGCCTGCAAGGCGCGCGTCTATGGGACGACTACCGGCAGACCCTGGAGCGTCTCGGCGAGCGGCCCGCCGCCCAGTGGGAACTGGCCGGCAACTGGCTGCGCGGACTATGTGGCGACGCCGAGTTCCAGCCGCTGGCGGCCTACCTGGACGAGGCGGTGGCGCTCTCGTTGCTGGACGAGGAGATGCCACGACGGATCACCGAGGTCGACCTGCGCTTCCAGGTCGACGGCCTGATGGGCGAGCATCCGCGCATCTTCGAACGCGACCTGGCGCTGGCGGTGGACGACTTCTTCGGCCGCCTGCGTCGCCATCGCCAGCAATTCCTGCCGGGGCTGCGGCGCTACCAGGCGCTGCGCCAGGAGATCGTCGAACGCGAGCGCGAGGCATTGCGCCTGGCCGAGTTCAAGCCGCGACCGCTGTCCTCGTTCGTTCGCAACAAGCTGATCAATGACGTCTACCTGGGTGTCATCGGCGACAACCTGGCCAAGCAGATGGGGACGGTGGGCGAGAACAAGCGCACCGACCTGATGGGCCTGCTGATGCTGATCTCCCCGCCAGGCTACGGCAAGACCACCCTGATGGAGTACGTGGCGCATCGCCTGGGGCTGATCTTCATGAAGATCAACGGTCCTGCCCTCGGCCACGAGGTGCGCTCGCTCGACCCCGGGCAGGCGCCGGACGCGACTTCGCGGCAGGAACTGGAGAAGCTCAACCTGGCGCTGGAGATGGGCAACAACGTGATGCTCTATGTCGACGACATCCAGCACACCCATCCGGAGTTCCTGCAGAAGTTCATCTCCCTCTGCGACGGCACGCGCCGGGTGGAAGGGGTGTGGAAGGGCCGGACCAAGACCTACGACATGCGTGGGCGGAAGTTCTGCGTGGTGATGGCGGGCAACCCCTACACCGAGTCCGGCGAGGTCTTCCGCATTCCCGACATGCTCGCCAACCGCGCCGACATCTACAACCTCGGCGACACCCTCAGCGGCATGCAGGAGGCGTTCTCCCTCAGCTACATCGAGAACGCCCTGACCTCCAACCCGGTTCTCGCGCCGCTGGCCACCCGCGACATGGCCGACGTCTATCGCTTCGTCGCCAAGGCCGAGGGCAAGCCGTTCTCCAGCAACGAGCTGGCCCACGGCTACAGCGGTGCCGAGATCAACGAGATCAGCAGCACCCTGCAACGCCTCATGCAGGTGCGCGACGTGGTGCTCAAGGTCAACCAGCAGTACATCGCCAGCGCCGCCCAGGCCGACCAGTACCGCAGCGAGCCGCCGTTCAAGCTGCAGGGCAGCTACCGCAACATGAACAAGATGGCGGAGAAGATCTCCGCGGTGATGAACGATGCCGAGCTGCTGCAACTGATCGCCGACCACTACCAGGGCGAGTCGCAACTGCTGACCACCGGAGCCGAGGAGAACCTGCTGAAGCTCGCCGAACTGCGCGGCAACCAGAGCCCCGAGCAGGCCGAGCGCTGGGCGCAGATCAAGCGTGACTTCCTGCGCAACAAGTCCATGGGCGGCAGCGACGCCGACGTCGGCGGACGGCTGGTTGCGCAGCTCAACGACCTTGTGGAAAGCGTCCGTGGCCTGGCTCGCGAACCCCAGCCGGTACAACCGGCGCCCTGGGACGAGTTGTTGGCTGGATTGCGCCAGCTCGGCCAGGGTGCGCCGGCGCTGAATGTCGAGGTGACGGCGCCTGCGCAGCCGGGCGTGCAGCAGGTGCTGGAGAGCCTTGCCGCCTGCCTGCAGGACAGTTTCCTGCCGCTGATCAAGGTGATGGACCGCAAGATCGACGTCGACCTGCGCACGCACAACCGCATCAACGAGATATCCAGCCGCCTCGACGAACTGGGCCGGTTGCTGGGCGGCGAGCAGAGGCCGCTGGAGAACGATCAACCCTGAGGACACGAGGAGCGGGAAATGGACTTCGACGGATTGGACCGCCAGCTGCGCGACAGCCTGGCCGATCTGAAGCTGAGCAACGAGGAGCGGGACGAACTGCGCCAACTGGGCAGCGAGCTGGCACCCGACCAGGTGCGTTTCCTGCGCAACCGTGCCTTCGACCTGGTGCGTGAGCTGGTCCTCCTGGAGGAGCAGGGCGAACGGATAGCCGCCCTGAAGTGGCTGGAGCAGGTGGTGCGCACCCTGGAGGTTACCGCGGCGCCGCCGCGCAGCCGCGCCAGCGCCTATTTCAGTCCCGGCGAGGAGTGTCGGCGGAAGATCCGCGAACTGTGCCGGCAGGCCAGGCAGAGCCTGGACATCTGCGTGTTCACCATCTCCGACGACCAGCTCAGTGCGGAAATCCTGGCCTGCCATCGGCGCGGCGTTCCGGTGCGGATCATCAGCGACGATGACAAGCAGTTCGACGAAGGCAGCGACATCCATGCGCTGCGCGAGGCCGGCGTACCGCTGCGAATCGACGACAGTCCCTTCCACATGCACCACAAGTTCGCCCTGGTGGATGGCGCCTGGCTGCTCAACGGCAGTTTCAACTGGACCCGCAGCGCCAGCGTCAACAACGAAGAGAACCTGCTGGTAACCGACGACGCCGTGCTGATCGGCGCCTATCGGCGCGAGTTCGAGGAACTCTGGGGCCGCTACGCCCCGCGCTGAGCGGCAGCGACGCGAGAAAGGCAGGGCAGGCGGTCGGCCGGCGGACCGCACGCGGGCGGGTTTCAGGTTAGACTTGCGCCCTTTCGCTTCCCACGCCGGTATTCCCATGGCCCTGCAATCCACGCCCTATAAAGCCGATATTTCCCTCACCGACCTGGACCGCGGGGTCTACGAGACGTTGCGCCTGACCGTGGCCCGGCACCCCTCCGAGACCGAGGAGCGCCTGGCCGTGCGCTTGCTGGCCTACGTGCTGTGGTACGGCGAGCAGATCGCCTTCGGGCGTGGCCTGTCGGACGTGGACGAACCGGCGCTCTGGGAAAAGAGCCTGGACGGCCGGGTCCTGCACTGGATCGAAGTCGGCCAGCCGGACGCCGAGCGCATCACTTGGTGCTCGCGTCGCTGCGAGCGCTTCAGCCTGCTCGCCTATGGCAACCTGCGGGTCTGGCAGACCAAGGTGCTGGACAGTGTGCGCAGCCTGAAGAACATCAACGTCGCGGCAGTGCCCCAGGAACCCCTGGAGAGCCTGTCCCGCGACCTGCCGCGTTCGATCAACTGGACCGTGATGATCAGCGAGGGCACCCTGTTCGTCACCGACGAGAACGGCCAGCACGAGTTGCAGCTGGAGTGGCTGCAGGGCGAGCGTTGATCGCCGCCGCCGTTTCCTTCCGTCGAGCCGAACGAGTGACCTGATGCGTATCGAACCCCGCCCCCTGCCCGAAACCCTGCCCGATCTCGGCGACCTTCCGCCATTGCTGGCGCGCCTGTACGCGGCTCGTGGCGTGCGTTGCGCCGAGGAGCTGGACAAGGGCCTGGCGCGGCTGATTCCCTACCAGCGGCTGAAAGGCATCGAAGAGGGCGTGGCGCTGCTGGTGGACGCCCTGGAGGGCGGCCAGCGGATTCTCATCGTCGGCGACTTCGACGCCGACGGCGCCACCGCCAGCAGCGTCGGCGTGCTGGCCCTGCGCATGCTCGGCGCGGCCTGGGTCGATTACCTGGTGCCGAACCGCTTCGAGTACGGCTACGGCCTGACCCCGGAGATCGTCGGCGTGGCCCTGGAGAAGCGTCCCGACCTGCTGGTGACGGTGGACAACGGCATCTCCAGCGTGGACGGCGTCCAGGCGGCGAAAGCCGCGGGGCTCAAGGTGCTGGTCACCGACCACCACCTGCCTGGCCCGGAACTGCCGGCGGCGGATGCGATCATCAACCCCAACCAGCCGGGCTGCGAATTCCCCAGCAAGGCCATGGCCGGGGTCGGGGTGATCTTCTATGTGATGCTGGCGTTGCGGGCGCGCCTGCGCGAGCTGGACTGGTTCGCCCGGCGCGGGCTGAAGGAACCGAACCTCGCCGAGCTGCTCGACCTGGTGGCGCTGGGCAGCGTCGCCGATGTGGTGCCGCTCGATGCCAACAACCGCATCCTGGTCCACCAGGGCCTCGCGCGCATCCGCGCCGGCCGCGCCCGGCCGGGCTTGCGCGCGCTGCTGGAGGTGGCCGGGCGGCCTCCGGTACGGATCACCTCCACCGACCTGGGTTTCATCCTCGGTCCGCGCCTGAACGCGGCGGGTCGGCTCGACGACATGTCCCTCGGCATCGAATGCCTGCTCTGCGACGACGAAGCGCTGGCCCGCGACATGGCGGTGCAGCTCGACCAGTTGAACCAGGACCGCAAGGCCATCGAGCAGGGTATGCAGCGCGAGGCGCTGGCGCAGCTCAAGGAGCTGAGCCTGGAGCAACTGCCGTTCGGCTTGTGCCTGTTCGACGCCGACTGGCACCAGGGCGTGATCGGAATCCTCGCCTCGCGCCTGAAGGAGCGCTACCACCGGCCGACCATCGCCTTCGCCGATGCCGGCGACGGCAGCCTGAAAGGCTCGGCACGGTCGATTCCCGGCTTCCACATCCGCGACGCGCTGGACGCGGTAGCCGCCCGTCATCCCGGGCTGATCAGCAAGTTCGGCGGCCACGCGATGGCTGCCGGACTATCGTTGCCGCAGGAAAACTTCGGCGCTTTCTCCGCCGCCTTCGATGCCGAAGTACGCCGCCAACTGGCCGAGGAGGACCTGGCCGGGCGCCTGCTCTCCGATGGCCAGTTGAGCATCCAGGAGTTCCACCTGGAGCTGGCGCGCGCGTTGCGCCAGGCCGGTCCCTGGGGCCAGCACTTTCCCGAGCCGATGTTCCACGGGGTGTTCCAGCTGGTGCAGCAGCGGATCGTCGGCGAGCGTCACCTGAAGCTGGTGCTGAAAAGCGAATGCGGCTCGCTGCAACTGGATGGCATTGCCTTCAACATCGACCGCGAGCAGTGGCCCAACCCTACCGTGCGCTGGGCCGAGCTGGCCTACAAGCTCGACGTCAACGAATTCCGCGGCCAGGAAAGCGTGCAACTGATGATCGTCCACATGGCCCCTCGCTGAGCGCGTCCCGGAGCTGGGGGCAACCTAGCTGCCACCTGCTTTTCTGCTAGCTATTCCAGCGAAAACATACAGATTTCCGGCGAAATCAAGGCTACCTGCCAGTTCTGGCAGGTTTGGCCGCGGGTTCTTTTTGGTACACGAAAGCACCGTCGAAAACGGGACCGAGCCAGGGGAGTGCAGTTCCTTCTACCCGAAGGACTGATACGGCTGTTCCGATCAGCCCACAAGGCGGCGGTAAGCGTCGGCCGAGTACTTCGGCCTGAAAAAACCAGGAGAACTGAACAAGATGAAGAAGGTTTCTACGCTTGACCTGTTGTTCGTTGCGATCATGGGTGTTTCGCCGGCCGCTTTTGCCGCCGACCTGATCGACGTGTCCAAACTCCCCAGCAAGGCTGCCCAGGGCGCGCCCGGCCCGGTCACCTTGCAAGCCGCGGTCGGCGCTGGCGGTGCCGACGAACTGAAAGCGATCCGCAGCACGACCCTGCCCAACGGCAAGCAGGTCACCCGCTACGAGCAATTCCACAACGGCGTACGGGTGGTCGGCGAAGCCATCACCGAAGTCAAGGGTCCCGGCAAGAGCGTGGCGGCGCAGCGCAGCGGCCATTTCGTCGCCAACATCGCTGCCGACCTGCCGGGCAGCACCACCGCGGCGGTATCCGCCGAGCAGGTGCTGGCCCAGGCCAAGAGCCTGAAGGCCCAGGGCCGCAAGACCGAGAATGACAAAGTGGAACTGGTGATCCGCCTGGGCGAGAACAACATCGCCCAACTGGTCTACAACGTCTCCTACCTGATTCCCGGCGAGGGACTGTCGCGGCCGCATTTCGTCATCGACGCCAAGACCGGCGAAGTGCTCGATCAGTGGGAAGGCCTGGCCCACGCCGAGGCGGGCGGCCCCGGCGGCAACCAGAAGATCGGCAAGTACACCTACGGTAGCGACTACGGTCCGCTGATCGTCAACGACCGCTGCGAGATGGACGACGGCAACGTCATCACCGTCGACATGAACAGCAGCACCGACGACAGCAAGACCACGCCGTTCCGCTTCGCCTGCCCGACCAACACCTACAAGCAGGTCAACGGCGCCTATTCGCCGCTGAACGACGCGCATTTCTTCGGCGGCGTGGTGTTCAAACTGTACCGGGACTGGTTCGGCACCAGCCCGCTGACCCACAAGCTGTACATGAAGGTGCACTACGGGCGCAGCGTGGAGAACGCCTACTGGGACGGCACGGCGATGCTCTTCGGCGACGGCGCCACCATGTTCTATCCGCTGGTGTCGCTGGACGTGGCGGCCCACGAGGTCAGCCACGGCTTCACCGAGCAGAACTCCGGGCTGATCTACCGCGGGCAATCAGGCGGAATGAACGAAGCGTTCTCCGACATGGCCGGCGAGGCTGCCGAGTTCTATATGCGCGGCAAGAACGACTTCCTGATCGGCTACGACATCAAGAAGGGCAGCGGTGCGCTGCGCTACATGGACCAGCCCAGCCGCGACGGGCGATCCATCGACAACGCGTCGCAGTACTACAACGGCATCGACGTGCACCACTCCAGCGGCGTGTACAACCGTGCGTTCTACCTGTTGGCCAATTCGCCGGGCTGGGATACCCGCAAGGCCTTCGAGGTGTTCGTCGACGCCAACCGCTACTACTGGACCGCCACCAGCAACTACAACAGCGGCGCCTGCGGGGTGATTCGCTCGGCGCAGAACCGCAACTACTCGGCGGCTGACGTCACCCGGGCGTTCAGCACCGTCGGCGTGACCTGCCCGAGCGCGTTGTAAGCTCGGTGGTCCCGGCCGGCACTCCAGGAAGGAATGCCGGTCGGGGTCGCTCAAGCCGTCTTCCGCCAGGAGGGCGGCTGCTTTATGTCGCTTGGGCCGTTGGCCTCCGCGAACCCGGTCTAAAGTTCAGGTGTGAGCACTTATTCCAAGACCGACCGGGAGTCCTGCCATGAGTCTGCTGTTCGAGCCTCTTAGCCTGCGTCAAATCACCTTGCCCAACCGCATCGCCGTATCGCCCATGTGCCAGTACTCGGCGCAGGAGGGCCTGGCCAACGACTGGCATCTCGTGCACCTGGGCAGCCGCGCGGTGGGCGGCGCCGGCCTGGTGATAGTCGAAGCCACCGCGGTGTTGCCCGAGGGGCGCATCACCGCTGACGACCTCGGCATCTGGAGCGACGCGCATGTCGAGCC
Organism: Pseudomonas sp. 22490; assembly: GCF_052044465.1. NCBI lineage: Bacteria > Pseudomonadati > Pseudomonadota > Gammaproteobacteria > Pseudomonadales > Pseudomonadaceae > Pseudomonas > Pseudomonas sp. 22490. Next base: position 149,929 of record NZ_JBQENS010000006.1, read on the forward strand.
GTTGCATCGCATCACCCGTTTCATCGAATCCCAGGGCGCGGTCGCCGGGGTCCAGCTGGCCCACGCCGGGCGCAAGGCGAGTACCTGGCGGCCGTGGCTGGGCAAGCACGGCAGCGTGCCGATCGGCGACGGCGGCTGGATACCGGTGGCGCCGTCGGCGATCCCGTTCGATCCCCAGCACACGACCCCCGAGGCCCTGAGCGAGGCGCAGATCGAGGCGCTGGTGCAGGCCTTCGTACGCGCCGCCGAGCGCTCCCTGGCTGCCGGCTTCAAGGTCGCGGAGGTGCATGCGGCCCACGGCTACCTGTTGCATCAGTTCCTCTCGCCGCTGTCGAACCAGCGTCGCGACCAGTACGGCGGCTGCTTCGAGAACCGCATCCGCCTGCTTCTGCAGGTCACCGCCGCGGTGCGCAAGGCCTGGCCGCAAGAGTTGCCGCTATTCGTGCGGCTGTCCGCCACCGACTGGGTGGAGGATGGCTGGAACCCCGACGAGACCGTGGAACTGGCCCGGCGCCTGAAGGACCTGGGCGTGGACCTGATCGACGTGTCTTCCGGCGGTACCGCGGCGAATGCGGAAATCCCGGTAGGACCGGGCTACCAGACCGAGTTCGCCGAACGGGTGAAGAAGGAAGCCGGCATCGCCAGCGGCACGGTGGGCATGATCACCGAGCCTGTGCAGGCCGAGCATATCCTGCGCACCGGTCAGGCCGACCTGATCCTGCTTGCCCGTGAACTGCTGCGCGATCCGTACTGGCCGTTGCACGCCGCCGACGAACTGCGCAACGAGCAGATGCCCTGGCCGCCGCAGTACCTGCGAGCCGCTCATCGCAGCACGCCGCCGCGCAAATCCCTGGAAATGCAGTGAGCCGTCGGGGCCGTCGGCGCGGCGAGGCGCTGGCGGCCCACCTGATGGAAACCTTTGCCGACCTTGGCGGTCTGCCTGGCATCAGGAAATCAACCTGAGCGTTTCGTGGGAGATATTGCGTAATGGCAATATGATGTTATTCTCCCGCGACGTTCGCTCCGGACCGCACTTCGAGAAAGGATGCTCGCATGCACGCCAACGCCGGTTCTCCCCACGCCTCCCTGCCTGACAGCGATGTCGCCCTGCTGGCCAATATCCTGGTCCTGGCGACACGCAACATGAACAACATGACCACCATGCTGGCGCACCTTTCGGTGGAGCTCAGCCAGAGCGAAGAGCCACGCCTGCAACGGGTCGGTCATCGGGTCCTGAACGAACTCTCGGAGCTGGGGGCCGCCCTGGAGACCCAGTGGGACCTGATCGGCGCGCTGGCGCGTTTCTCACCCCTGCTCGAACGTACCCTGCCGCGCCAGGAACCCCTGGTCACCGAGATCCACCTCACCGAACTGCCGGGCCAGGCGCTGCCGCCCTCCGCCTGATCGGCGCGTCGCTCAGCCCTGCGCGGGGCGCTGCGACAGGTGTTCCAGGTAGCAGGCGATGATGTCCACCGACAGCTTGAGGCGGGTTTCCAGCAGCGCCATGGTCGGCTGGAAGTCGGCCACGCTGAGGGCCTTGAGGAACAGGTCGGCCTTGAGCATCTCGAGAAACTGGCAGGCCACCGCGTAGAGCGTTTCCTCGTCCATGTGAGGAGCGACCGCGGCCAGTCGCTCGCTGAGCAGCAGATAGCTCTGCTGCGGCCCCTGCTCGTAGAAGGACTTGCCGATCGCCGGAAACCGCGGGGATTCCGCCACCACCAGGCGATAGAGGCTCTGGCAGCGGGGATCGAGCAGGCTGGTGAGAAAGCGCCGGCCGAAATGCTCGAGGGTGGCGCTCAGCGTGGCGGCGGGGCGCGGCTGATCGGCGCTGTCGTCGAAGATTTCCTCGATCATGTGGGCGATCACCGCGGCGAACAGGCCCTCCTTGCCGCCGAAGGAGCTGTACAGGGTCCCCCGTGAACCACCGGCCCGTTCTATCACCATGTCCAGGGTGGTGCCTTCGAAACCGTGTTCGAGAAAGGCCTGGGTAGCGGCGTCGAGCATGGCGCGGCGGCGTTGCCTGCCGCGTTCGGTCAGACGGGGAGAAGCATCGTTCATGAGCGGTATCGGGCCTCGCGGGGTGGCGGTCGGAAGGTGCGCATGGTGGGCCGTCGGGACGGTCCGTTCAAGCCTCCAGGCGGTTTGCTGAGAGCGTTTCTCGTTAGGGTTGACGCTGGTCATTTAAGAACTGTATCGTACAGTACTGTTTTGGCAAGCACTTCCGCTCATTCCTCCGCCTTGCCTCCCCGCAGGAGTCCCCCCATGAATGCCCCCGCTAAGAGCCTGTTGGATATCGATGCCTTTCCCCTGGTCCAGGTCCGCGAGATGCCCCGCGAGCTGGCCGATGTCGAGCGCTGGTTGGAGGAGGTCGAGGCGCTGCTGGCCGTCGAGCGCGATTTCGCCCTGGTCTATCCGCCGCTCCCGCAGGAAACAGCTGAAGGCGACCAGCAGGCGCGCAAGCGCCTGGTGTTGTGGCTCAAGGAAAATCGCCAGCGCTTCGTCGAGCATTGCCGGGGCATCCTGCTCAGTGCCAACGGCCAGCCGGACAACCTCGCCGACCTGCAGCAACTGGCGCCGGTGCTGCAGGCTGTCTACGGCCCGCCGGTGAGCGTGGCGCCGGACCTGGCGTCCGCCCGCGGCATGGCGAAGGCACTGCTGAGCGGGCCGGCGACGGGGATGAACTGGTGACGCCGCCATGTCCCTGAACACTCCGCGCAACAAACCGTCCCGCACCGAGACCGAAGCTGTCGCTGCCAGCTCGGGACGATCCGCCGTCGGCCGGCGGGATTACACCGAGCAGCTGCGCCGGGCAGCCCGGCGCAATGCCTGGGACCTCTACGGCGAGCACTTCTACTGAGCGGGCGTGCCGGATTGCCATTGGTGCGGGCGATGGAACACATCGTTTGATTCCTGGGCTCTTTACCTCAAGTTAACTTGAGCTATCAGAATCCGCGCAGAGCGTCTGGCGATCTTGCCGGGCGCCACTCCATGCCCGGAGGCAACGATGGATAGCCCGTCCACTCTCGCTCGTCCGCACCCCCAGGCCAGCCCGCGATGGCTGGCAGTTGCCAATGTGATCTTCGCCGGCATCGCCGCTGCCCTGCATGTCGGCAAGGCGACCATCGCCCTGCCGTCGCTGCAACGGAGCTTCGGCGGCGACCTCGCCGCGCTGAGCTGGATCATGTCCGCCTTTCCGTTCGTCGGCGTATTCGGCGGCATCGCCGCCGGCCTCCTGGTGCGTCGTTGGGGAGATCGCCGGCTGCTGACCGTTGGGCTGGCGATTCTCGGCGGGGCGAGCCTGCTCGGTGCGTCGATGCAGGACTTCGCCTGGTTGCTTGCCACTCGCTTCGTCGAGGGGCTCGGTTTCCTCATCGTGGTAGTGGCGGCGCCCGCCGTGTTGCACAGGATCACCAGCGAGACGCGGCGCAGCGTGGTGTTCGGTCTGTGGAGCACCTTCATGGCAGGCGGAATCGCCCTCTCGATGCTGTTCGGGCCGCTGCTCGCGGACTGGCGCGCCGACTGGCAACTGAGCGCACTGCTGGTACTGGTCGCGGCGCTGCTGCTGCCGCTCAGCGTCCCTGCCGACGATGGGCGCAGGGCGGCAGGCGTGAGGCCGGCCGGTCTTGGCACGTTGCTCAAGGTTCCGGCGATCACCCTGCTGGCGCTCGGCTTCACCACCTACAACCTGCAGTTCTTCGCCCTGATGACGTTCCTCCCCGTGTTCCTCATGCAGCGCCTGGGCGTCGCCCTGGAGACTGCGGGACTCATCGGCGCGGCCATCGTCGCGGCGAACGCCCTGGGCAATGTCGCGGCGGGCTTCATCCTTTCCCGCGGCATACGTCCCGGCGCCTTGCTGGCGAGCACCGCGATCCTGATGGGACTCACCGGTGCGGCGTTCTTCCATGCCGCGACGCCGGGACTCCTGGCGATTGCGCTGGGGTTCGTCTTCTCGGCGGTCGCCGGCATGCTCCCCACCACCGTGCTGGCGACCGCGCCGCTGGCCTCGCCCGCGCCTTCGCTGACGCCACTGGCCATCGGCTGGGTAATGCAGGGCAACTACCTGGGGCAGGTGATCGGCCCCTTGCTGATCGGCCTGATCGTCAGCCGTTTCGACTGGTCGGGCGCGATCGGCCTGATGCTGGTCGCGGGCGCGGCGGGGGCCGTCCTGGGGTTCTGCCTGCTGCGTGCGCTGGACGGCCTGCCTCGCGCCATTGCCACGGGTTCCGCGGCTCGCCCCGCGGATTAGAAGAGAAACCGGCTTCGTGCAGGGCGGGTAGCCGAGCGACTATTCGTCCTGCGCATTGGTTCGGCACGGGCGGCCAGAGGCCGCCGCCGTCCCTCGGCTCAGTCGTCGCGGGTGAGCACTTCCAGCAGTTCGATCTCGAACAGCAGGTTGGAGTGGGGCTTGATGTGCGCGCCGACCTGCCGTTCGCCGTAGGCCAGGTGGGAAGGGACGAACAGCCGTCGCTTGCCACCGACCTTCATGCCCATCAGGCCCTGGTCCCAACCCTTGATCACTCGTCCGGTGCCGATCACGCACTGGAATGGCCGGCCGCGCTCGTAGGAGGAGTCGAACAGCGTGCCGTCTTCCAGGGTGCCCTTGTACTGGGTGGTGATCAGCGCACCCTTCACTACCTCCTTGCCGTCGCCCAGGAGGAGGTCTTCGATCTGCAGTCGGTCGTTCATGGGGCGGTACCTGCGCGGTTTGCGGAAAGCCGCGATTCTGCCAGCAAGCGCGCCGCCTGTCGCCGAGCCGACGGATCAGGGCATTGCCAGGCGGTCCGCGGCACGGGCATCATGCCCGCGCCTTTCCGTCGGGAAGGCTACCGCGTTCCGCGATGTCGCGCGCATCGCGGCTGGACACATATCTCAGGGATCATACGAGAACATATCCGCATGCAAAGACTGTCGCGTATCGGCCGCAACACCCTCGCCGTCTCCGTTTCCACCTTGCTCCTCAGCGCCTGCAACCAGGGCGACGATGCGCCGAAGCCTGCGGCGGTCGCGCCGCAACCGGCCGCACCGAGCATGGCTGCACTGAGCATCCCGCTATGCCTCAACGGCCAGTGCGCGGTGATCGACCAGGACGCCAAGCTGCTCGTGCCGTTCGACAACGACTACGACAATATCGTCGCCAGCGCCTACCAGGGCACCCTGATGGCGGCGCGCGAGGAGCGCTGGAACCTGATCCAGGCGAAGGACGGCAAGGTGTTGCGCGACGATATCGGCGAAGCCCTGTCGCTGCTCACCCCCAACCTCTATGGCTTCGTCCGCGATGGCAAGTACGGCGTGGTCGACGGCCAGGGCAAGGAAGTCCAGGCGCCGCGTTTCGACGACATCTACCCCAACAGTGCCAACGAATTCATCATCTACGAGATCGATGGCAAGCGCGGCATCCTCGATGCCAAGGGCAAGCAGCTCACCGAGGCGCTCTACGACACCACCCTGGTCAACGGCAGCGTCGCCGAACACGGCGGCTTGATCAGCGCCGAGCGTGGCGAGGAGAAGTGGATCATCAACCTCGCTACCGGCGAACAGAAGGCCGTGGCCTACGAGAGCCTGGGCGACCTCCACGACGGCGTGATGAGCGCCAGCGTCATCGGCAAGGGCTCCCAACTGGTGGATGCCAAGGGCGACGTGGTCGGTGACGGCAAGAGCTACGATTACCTGGGCACCCCGGCCAACGGCCTGGTCGCGTTCCGCGAGAAGTACGACAGCCCCTGTGGCTACCTCGACTACCAGGGCAAGGTGGCGATCGCCGCCCAGTTCGCCGGTTGCGGCGCCTTCGGCAAGCAGGGCGGGCTGGCCCAGCAGCGCATGGAAGATGGCTCGTCGGGCAAGTACGGCCTGATCGATCGCAGCGGCGCCTGGAAGGTGCAGCCGCAGTACGATTCGGCCGACAGCGCCGGCCTCACCGCGCTTGGCTACACCGTCGACGTGCCCGGGCTGGCTGCCGTCGGCGTGAGCACCGGCCTGTTCAGCGCCGACTTCGGCATCTTCAACCTCGACGAAGGCAGCGAGTGGGTGAAGCCGGGTTATGCGCAGATCGGCGCGCTGGGCAACGACCTGTTCGTCGTGGCGAAGAAGGGCGGGCCGCAGAAGACCGTCAGCTTCATGGGTTCGGAAAGCCAGGTGCCGGTGGTGGGCCTGATGGACCGCAGCGGCAAGATGCTGCTGGAGCCGGGCGAACTGATCAGCATCCAGTCTGCGTATGACGGTCGTTTCCTGGAAGCTCTCGACGGTATGGACAACGCTGCCCACACCGTGTTGCTCGATCGCCAGGGACGCACGCTGGTTCCGGCGCTCTGGCAGAAGCTGGAGGTGAATCCGCAGCAGGGTTACATCCTGGGCTACGAAGTCAGCGGCACTGGCGACGAGGCGACGGAAACCTTGCGCGCACTGTACGACCTGAACGGCAAGCCGCGCTTCACCGTGGCCACCACCGATTGCGGCGCCGAACAGTTGCTCGACGGCAATGGCAAGGCGATCTGGCCGCAGGACCCGACGCCGTATTGCCAGTCGGACGAGGAGCAGGGCGACGAAGGCGAGCCGGAGCAGGAGCCCGCCGAAGAGAGCGAAGAAACCAGCGAGAGCTGAGTTCCCCGGGCGCGTCCGCCCCTTGCGGCGGGCGCGCGGTTCCGCTGTTTCGCCGTGGCTGCTGGCCACGGCCTTCCCTCACTGGCGGTGCCAGAAGTCCGAATACTCCTCGAACGGGTAGCGCTCGCCGTCATAGCGCAGCGTGCGCTTCACCGTGCGCAAGGGTTTGCCGTTCTCCGTTTCGCCGTCGCTGACCCGCGAGGTGACGACCAGGTCGGCAAAGCCGTTGGAGCGTCCGCGGCCGAGTTCCAGGGTCAGGTGCGAGACTTCCTGTTCGAACCCGGGCTCGGCGGAGCAGACCGAGCCTTTCAGCGTCCTCCACTGATCCAGGTAGGTATTGAGCACCGGCCGCAGCTTGCCTTCGCCGGCCGGCACCACCAGGGTCAGCAGGTTGTCGAAGCCGGCTTCCGGACAACTGGCGCCACGCGCCACGCTATGGAATACCACGCCGAAGGCGCGCACCGTCGGGCTCAGGCGATAGCGCGCGGTGTCCAGCCAGAGGCTGTCGCTGCCGACGGCGACGGACGCGTCTTCTTCGAAGTCGCTGTCGTAGCGTTCGAGCAGCCTGCCGCTGCGGCTGTCGGCCTTGGCCAATAGCAGATGCGGGTGGCGTTCGCCTTCCACGGCGGTGTCGCCCGGATCCAGGTAGGCCATGGCGATCACCGTCTGCGCGGGGTCGTCCGGCCAGGGCTTGCAGGCCACGGCGAGGAACGGACCGGAAGATTCGTACGAAGGGGCTATCCAGCCATCGTGGCCGACCTGCCTGGCTACGGCGTCAAGCAGTCGCGACGCGCAGGGCTGCGGTTCGCGGGCTTCGGCCTGGCTCGCGAGTCCCAGCAGCAGGAGGCAGAGTCGGGCGGAGAGGCGGCGGTTACGGTCCATGTGAAAAGAGTCCTTTGGTGGAGGCGGGCACGGAAGACGCCCGGCGCTGCGGGACATTCTAGCGGCTGCGCGGACCTTGCGACGCGGGCTGGCGGGGCGGACATATCGCGGCCGCGCTGCTCAGGCCAGGCCGTTTTCCCGGATGTAGATAAAGAGTCCGGCATTGCTGTCCAGGCCAAGCTTGCGCATGGCGCTGCTCTTTTGCGCGCTGATGGTCTGCTTGCTGCGGCACAGTCGGATGGCGATTTCCCCGACCGCCAGGCCGCTGCCGTACAGGCGCAGCACTTCCACTTCGCGCGGGGTGAGTTGTTCGAGGCTGGCCAGCGGCTTGCCGTGCTCGGCTTCGCCCACTTCCAGCAGGTGTGCGATGGAGCGCGAGATGAATGGTCGACGGCCGGCGTGGCGGATCGCCTTGGGCAGATCGTCGAGCATGCCGCGTTTGCTCACCAGGCCGTGAATGCCCAGCTTGAGCAGGGATGAAACGAGTGCCGGGTTGCCGAGCATGGTGACGACGATGATCGGCAGGTCCGGATAGCGCCGCCGGACCTTCTGCACCAGGCGCAAGCCGTCGGCCTGCTGGCTGCCGGGCATCATCAGGTCGGTGATCAGCAGGTCGCAGGGGTGCGCTTCGAGCTGCGCCAGCAAGCCATCGGCGTCCTGGGCCTGGGCGACGATCCGCAGGTCGTCGTACGCACTCAGCAGATAGCGCATGCCGATCAGGGTGAGGGCGTGGTCGTCGACGAGGATGACGCGTGTTTTCATGAAATCGAACCCGATCGAGGTGGAGGTTTCCGCAGCGGCTACCGGCAACGCCGGCAGGCGGATAATCCGCCAGGAGGCAGCTCCGGACGGGCTCGAATTCTAGCGATGGTGTCTGTCGGTTTAATCAGGACTTTTCTGAATGCTAGTAGGAAATTTCCTATGTGTTTTCCCTAGGTTATTTCGAGGGGAGGCCGAGAAACATAGGGTCTTTGAACGGCTTTCGTGGAGTAGGGGTTGAAATCGCTGTCAGTACATTTCTGTCAGTCTTGCTGGACATCGGAAGGGCGCGACGGCAGCGCGGGTTCCGCTGCCGTCGCCGTCCTTCAACCCAGTTCGCGGACTGCCCGCACCGCCTGGTCGATGGCGGCATGGGCGTAGGCATCCCAGGCCGCATCCGAGTTGGCGATGGCGACATTGCCGACCTTGCTTCGCGCCAGTTCCATCAGCGCTTCGCTTTCCGCCTCGTCGTCGTAGAGGGTATTCATGAAGTAGGAGTAGCCGTGCGACCAGCGGTTCACGGTGATGCCGGTGATGTCGCGGCGGTGGTCGAAGCCCGCCGGGCCGAGCATGGCCTGGAGCTGGTCGCGGATGTCCTTTTCCAGTTGCTCGAAGCTCATCGCGTAGAGCTTGCTGCGGCCTACGCGAGCCTGGGTGCGGGCGTCCATGCCGGCGTTCGGGGTGGTCGGCACGTAGACCATGTGCACGCCGATCGGCTGCCGCGGGTCGCGTGGATGCCGGTAGCTGCCGAGGTCGACCGGGAAGTCCAGCTTGATCCGCGAGTAGGGCAGGGTCGGCGCGTAGATCTCGTGGATGCCGAGGGTCTTCCAGGCCTGCCAGTTGCGCAGCAATACCTTGGTGTACACCAGCGGGAACTTGACGTTCTGGCTCAGCGCGTGGGCCTGCTCCTCGGAGAGGTCGCGCAGCAGGTACGGCACCATCATGTTGTAGCAGGCCATCACGCAGTGCTTGCCGCGTACCCGGTGCAGGTGGCCGGCGCGGCTGTAGCCGACATCGACGCCGCCGGCGCGGTTGCGCACGCTGACGGCGGTGCTGTTCAGGCGCAGGCGCACCGGGTGCCCGGCGAGGTCCAGCTTCGAGTAGTCGAAGCGGGCCATGACGATGTCCTCCATGCCTCGGCCCGGCGCCACCGCGGGGATCAGGTCGCGCACCATGAGCCGAGCCAGCGAGGCGTTGCCGTCGGGGAAATGGTAGATGTACGGCTCGTCCATTTCCGCCTGGGCCTCCTCGCTGGGTTGCGGCAGGCCGAGGGCGTCGAAGCCGGGAAAGCCGGCGGCGTATGCGTCGGCCGCCGGCAGGGCGTCGGCGCCGAGGGCAGAGAAGTCGTTGCTGCGGCCCTGGAAGTACTTCACCGAGGTTTCCGAGAGCCCGACGTTCTTGAGCAGGTAGTCGCGGTAGCTGGTCTTCGCCAGGTAGGTTTCCTTCTCTTCCACGCTCTTGCCGGCAAGATAGTCGCGAGGTGACTCGTACAGCGCGATGAGCGCCTCCCGGTCTTCGCGGCTCAGCGGGAAGTCGCCGATGAAGGCGCGCCAGGAGCGGGCATTGAGACGATCGCGGGGGACCTCGTCGGCAACCATCGGCGTCGGGTCGCCGCTGACCAGCTTGTCCACGCCGAAGCTGGCCTTGTCGAAGAACACCGCGCGGGACAGGCCCAGGCCGGGGTAGAAGTCGGTGTCGAAGGCTGTCTCGAAGCGCTTGAGCTCGACGCCCAGGCGTTTCAGCAGGTGTTTGGCGTCTTCGCTATAGAGGGCGTTCGGCGATTGCAGCGACTCGCTGCCGCCGTAGCCGAGGATAGTGCGCCCGCCGGCCTGGAATTCGTTGCGCTTGGCATGGCCGCCGAAGTCGTCGTGGTTCTCGATGACCAGGATGCGCGCCGCGGGGTGCCGTTCGCGATAGAACCAGGCGGCGGCGAGGCCGCTGATGCCGCCGCCGACCACCACCAGGTCGTATTCCTCTTCGATCGGCAGGTGGTCGACATCGAAGGTCTTCTTCTCCCAGCCCATCTGGTGTGCGACTTCGAAGGCGCCCGGATGGCTACCGCGCAGGCCGGTGAGCGCGGGCGGATAGTAGCGGCCGCCGGGGGCGGCGCGGAGGATCTCGGCGGGGGTCAGGCCTGCGGCGATGGTCAGGGCTACGCCGTTCAGGAAGTCGCGGCGGGAGATGGTCATGGGAAGTCCTTTGCGAGGCAGTGGGTGGCTCGGGGGAGCCATGTTCACAGATTGCTGTTGCGAATGCGCGCGGAGCGGCTGGCGTCGGACGCCGACCCGCAGTCGCGGGCGGGCGCGGAGTTTAGAGGGCCATGCCGGCGCGTCGAAGGGCTTTCTGCTGGCACTAGGCCTCTATCTGGAGAAATGTGACATGTGTCGCGCTTTACCACGGTGTCCGGGGAGGCCGGCAATATCTCGAAGCAAACTCCCGGCGGGCAGCGCGGACGCGAAGGGCTAGAGTCGGTCGAATCCGGTTGTTACCGAACGTCCTGGAGGTATTCGGCCTTCGCCGCCGCCACCGGCGAAACCGCGCCAGCGGCTGTCCAGCCTGGTTCCGCCAGCCAGCGGCCAGCCCCTCGCCAGTCCCGTCGGCGAGTTCGACGAAATCGCCCGCCTGGCGGATGCCGGCCAGCACCGCGAGGCGCGCGCCGCCTGCGAGCGCCAACTGGCCGCGCGTGGGCCGTCGGCCACGGTCTTCTACTGGCTCGGGCTGCTCAGCGATGTCGCCGGGCAGGAGCAGGAAGCCCAGGATTTCTACCGCAAGGCCCTGTACCTGGAGCCGCAGCACGCCGAGGCGCTGGCGCACCTGGCGGCGCTGCTCGCCGCTCGCGGCGACCATGCCGGCGCCCGGCGCCTGCAGCAACGTGCGGCCCGTGGAGTGAACAAAGATGGCTGAGGCGAGCCTGACCTTGCTCGATACCCAACAGGTGGATGACTGCTGGAACCGCATCGGCGTGCATGGCGACAAGTCCTGCGAACGCCTGGCCGAGCATGTCCATTGCCGCAACTGCGAGGTTTACGCTGCCGCGGCGACCTACTTGCTGGACCGCATCGCCCTGCGCCAGGACCAGCTCGACAGCGCCGAAACGATGGACAGCCAGCGCGAACAGAGCGACCTCGGCGAGACGCGTTCGATCCTGGTGTTCCGCCTGGGCGAAGAGTGGTTCGGCCTGGCCACCGGCAGCCTGGTGGAAGTGGCGCCGATGAATCCTATCCATTCCCTGCCGCACCAGCGCTCGCGCGCCCTGCAAGGGGTGACCAACGTGCGCGGCGCGCTGGTCGCCTGCCTTTCCCTCGGCGAACTGCTGGATCTCGAACCCGGCGCCGCGCCGGTCAGCGAGCGCCGGGTGGTTCCGCGCATGCTGATCATTTCCGCCGCCGGCGGTCCGGTGGTGGCGCCGGTGGAGGAAGTCGACGGCATCCATGCGATTCCGCTGGCGCGGATACTGCCGCCCAACCACGCCGACGGCCAGGCCTCGCGCCGGCACGTGGCCGGCGTGCTGCAATGGCGCGAGCGGAGCATCACCCTGCTCGACGAAGGCCCTCTCCTGCAAGCCGTAGCGCGGAGCCTGGCATGACCCCGGACCAGATGAGAGACGCGTCCCTGCTCGAGCTGTTCCGGCTCGAGGCGGAGGCCCAGACCCAGGTGCTCAACGCCGGCCTGATGGCGCTGGAGCGCAGCCCGACCCAGGCCGACCAACTGGAAGCCTGCATGCGCGCCGCGCACTCGCTGAAAGGCGCGGCGCGGATCGTCGGGCTGGACGCCGGCGTGCGCGTGGCGCACGTCATGGAGGATTGCCTGGTGGAGGCGCAGGACGGACGCCTGCTCCTGCAATCGGAACATATCGATGCGTTGCTCCAGGGCTGCGACCTGTTGCTGCGTATCGGCACCCCGCCAGCCGGCGACGCAGGCTGGGCCGAAGGCGCCGGGCGGGAAGAGATCGACGGCCTGGTGCTGCGCCTCGAAGGCCTGGTGCGCAGCGGCCTGCCGCTGGCCCGCGCGGAGCTGCCGGCGACGACTCCCGGTCTGCCGGAAGCGGTCCCCGAGGCGCCGCCAGCGGCGTCAGCGGCCGCCAGCGACGACAACGACGAGGAGCCCGCCGGGCAGGCGGGCGGCGAACAGGCCGAGGAGCGCCGCAGCCGGGTCCTGCGGGTCACCGCCGAACGCCTGGACCGGCTGCTGGATATCTCCAGCAAGTCGCTGGTGGAGTTCCAGCGCATCAAGCCGCTGGCCGATTCCCTGCAACGCCTGCGTCGCCTGCAGTCCAGCGCCAGCCGCGCGCTCGACGTGGTACGCGAGACGGTCCAGGAAACCGCCCTCGACCCGCAGGCCCAGGCCATGCTCGGCGAGGCGCGGCAACTGATTGGCGAATGCCAGCAGATGCTGGTGCAGCACATCGCCGATCTCGACGAGTTCGCCTGGCAGGGCGGCCAGCGTGCCCAGGTGCTCTACGACGCGGCGCTGGCCTCGCGGATGCGGCCATTCGCCGACGTCCTTAGCGGCCAGGCGCGGATGGTTCGCGACCTGGGCCGCTCGCTGGGCAAGCAGGTGCGCCTGCTGGTCGAGGGCGAAAGCACCCAGGTCGACCGGGATGTCCTGGAAAAACTCGAAGCGCCGCTCACCCACCTGCTGCGCAATGCCGTCGATCACGGTATCGAGGCGCCGGAAACCCGCCTCGCCGCCGGCAAGCCGGCCGAGGGCAGGATCACCATCCGCGCCCGCCACCACGCCGGCATGCTGGTCCTGGAACTGAGCGACGACGGCGGCGGTATCGATCTGCAGCGCCTGCGCGAGACCGTGCTCAATCGCCAGTTCGCCACCGCCGAGACCGTGGCGCAACTGAGCGAGGAGGAACTCCTGGCGTTTCTCTTCCTGCCCGGCTTCAGCATGCGCGAGCAGGTCACCGAGGTGTCCGGTCGCGGCGTCGGACTGGACGCCGTGCAGCACATGGTCCGCCAGTTGCGCGGCGGCGTGCGCATGGAGCAACGCCAGGGGCAGGGAGCGCTGTTTCACGTCGAGGTGCCGCTGACCCTGTCCGTGGTGCGCAGCCTGGTGGTGGAGATCGGCGAGGAGGCCTACGCCTTCCCGCTGGCGCACATCGAGCGCATGTGCGAGCTGGAAGCGGAGGAGATCGTCCAGCTCGAAGGTCGCCAGCACTTCTGGTACGAGGGGCGCCATGTCGGCCTGGTCTCGGCTGCGCAACTGCTGCAGCGGCCCGAGAGCAGCCGCACCGAAGGGGCCATCCCGGTAGTGGTGGTGCGCGACCGCGATGCGGTCTACGGCGTTGCCGTGGAGCGTTTCGTCGGCGAGCGTACCCTGGTGGTGATGCCTCTCGATCCGCGCCTGGGCAAGGTGCGCGACGTTTCCGCCGGCGCCTTGCTGGACGACGGTTCGCCGGTGCTGATCCTGGACGTCGAGGACCTCCTGCATTCGGTCGGCAAGCTGCTCAGCAGCGGCCGCCTGGAGCGCATCGATCGCAGCCGGCGGCAGGCCGGCGGGGCGCAACGCAAGCGCATCCTGGTGGTCGACGACTCGCTCACGGTGCGTGAGCTGGAACGCAAGCTCCTGCTCGGCCGCGGCTACGACGTGGCAGTGGCGGTGGATGGCATGGACGGCTGGAACGCCCTGCGCTCGGAGCATTTCGACCTGCTCATCACCGATATCGACATGCCGCGCATGGACGGTATCGAACTGGTCACCCTGGTGCGTCGCGACAGCCGCCTGCAGTCGCTGCCGGTGATGGTGGTGTCCTACAAGGATCGTGAGGAGGACCGTCGGCGCGGTCTCGACGCCGGCGCCGACTATTATCTGGCGAAGGCCAGTTTTCACGATGAGGCCTTGCTGGATGCCGTCGTCGTCCTGATCGGAGAAGCACAGGGTTGAGGATCGGAATCGTCAATGACATGCCGTTGGCCGTCGAGGCGCTGCGCCGCGCGCTGGCCTTCGAGCCGCAGCACCAGATCGTCTGGGTCGCCAGCAACGGTGCCGAGGCGGTGACCCAGTGCGCCGCCGATACGCCCGACGTGGTGCTGATGGACCTGCTCATGCCGGTGATGGACGGCGTCGAGGCAACTCGTCGGATCATGGCGGAAAGTCCTTGCGCGATCGTGATTGTTACCGTCGATATCGAGCAGAATGTGCACCGGGTTTTCGAAGCGATGGGATATGGGGCGCTCGATGCGGTGAACACGCCGGCGCTGGGCATCGGCAACCCGCAAACGGCGGCGGCGCCGTTGTTGCGCAAGATTCAGAACGTCGGCTGGCTGATTGGCCAGCGCGATAACCGTGGCAAGGTCCAGGTGGTGCCGCCGAAGGCCGGCGGGGCGCGCCAGCGTCTGGTGGCGATCGGCGCCTCGGCTGGCGGTCCGGCGTCGCTCGCGGTGTTGCTCAAGCAACTGCCGGCCAGTTTCAATGCCGCGGTGGTGCTGGTGCAGCATGTCGACGAGGTCTTCGCCGCCGGCATGGCCGAATGGCTGGCCAGCGAATCGAAGCTGCCGGTGCGCCTGGCGCGCGATGGCGAGCCGCCGATACCGGGGCAGATCCTGCTGGCGGGGACCAACAATCACATCCGCCTGCTGCGCAACGGTTCGCTGGTGTACACCGCCGAACCGCGTTCTTTCGTCTACCGGCCGTCCATCGACGTGTTTTTCGAGAGCGTGGCGAATTATTGGCGTGGCGATGCCGTGGGCGTGCTGCTGACCGGCATGGGCCGCGACGGCGCCCAGGGCCTCAAGCAGATGCGCGAGCGCGGTTTCCTCACCATCGCCCAGGACCAGGCCAGTTGCGCGGTCTACGGGATGCCGAAGGCCGCGGCGGCGATCGATGCAGCGGTGCAGATCCTTTCCCTGGAAAAGATCGCCCCGCGCCTGGCGGAGGTATTCAATTAGCCGGGCGCGAGTCCGGCCAGGCGCCAGGGTAGGCGCCGGCGCCCGCCGCGGCGGTGCGTGGAACAGCATTCAATTTGATACGAGGGGCCCCGGTCCCGGAGAGAAACATGCACAACCCTCATGAGAGCAAGACCGACCTGGGCGCCCCTCTGGACGGCGCGGTCATGGTACTGCTTGTCGATGATCAGGCCATGATCGGAGAGGCTGTGCGTCGCTCGCTGGCGAGCGAGGCGGGCATCGACTTCCACTTCTGTTCCGATCCGCAGCAGGCGGTGGCGGTGGCCAACCAGATCAAGCCGACGGTGATCCTCCAGGACCTGGTGATGCCCGGCGTCGACGGCCTCACGCTGCTCGCTGCCTACCGCGGCAACCCGGCGACCCGCGACATCCCGATCATCGTCCTGTCGACCAAGGAAGAGCCGACGGTGAAGAGCGCGGCGTTCGCCGCCGGCGCCAACGACTACCTGGTCAAGCTGCCGGACGCCATCGAGCTGGTGGCGCGGATCCGCTACCACTCGCGTTCGTACATCGCCCTGCAGCAACGCGACGAGGCCTATCGGGCGCTGCGCGAGAGCCAGCAGCAGTTGCTGGAGACCAACCTGGTGCTGCAGCGGCTGATGAACTCCGACGGCCTGACCGGGCTCTCCAACCGTCGTCACTTCGACGAATACCTGGAGATGGAGTGGCGCCGCTCGCTGCGCGAGCAGTCGCAACTGTCGCTGCTGATGATCGACGTGGACTATTTCAAGAGCTACAACGACACCTTCGGCCACGTCGCCGGCGACGAGGCCCTGCGCCAGGTCGCCGGGGCCATCCGCGAGGGCTGCAGTCGGTCCTCGGACCTGGCGGCTCGGTACGGCGGCGAGGAGTTCGCCATGGTCCTCCCGGGCACCTCGCCGGGCGGCGCACGGTTGCTGGCGGAGAAGGTCCGGCGCACGGTGGAGAGCCTGCAGATCAGCCACGACCAGCCACGCCCGGGCTCGCACCTGACCGTCAGCATCGGCGTCAGCACCCTGGTGCCGGGCGGCGGCGGGCAAACCTTCCGGGTTCTCATCGAGATGGCCGACCAGGCGCTCTACCAGGCCAAGAACAATGGCCGCAACCAGGTCGGCCTGATGGAACAGCCGGTGCCGCCGGCCCCGGCGGGCTGAGCGGCGCGCGGCGGCCATGCGTCGCCGGCCGGCATTAAATAGAGGCCGGCGTACTGCCTGTGGGGCGCAAGTGCAGTATACTTCGCAGCTTTTCGACGTTTTCCCGCGAGTGAGCGCCAGCCATGGAAATCAACCCGATCCTCAACAGCATCAAGGACCTCTCCGAGCGCACCCAGACCATTCGGGGGTATCTTTGACTACGATCAGAAGCATGATCGCCTGGTCGAAGTAAACCGCGAGCTCGAAGACCCCAACGTCTGGAACAACCCCGAATACGCCCAGAACCTCGGCCGCGAGCGCGCCCAGCTGGCGCAGGTGGTGGAAACCCTGGACGACCTGACCAGCGGCCTGGCCGACTCCCGCGACCTGCTGGACATGGCGGTCGAGGAAGACGACGAGGGCGCCGTCGACGACGTTGCCAACGAAGTCGAGCGTCTGCGCGAGATCCTCGAGAAGCTGGAGTTCCGCCGCATGTTCAGCGGCGAGATGGACCCGAACAACGCCTACCTGGACATCCAGGCCGGCTCCGGCGGCACCGAGGCCCAGGACTGGGCCAACATGCTGCTGCGCATGTACCTGCGCTGGGCCGACAAGCACGGCTTCGACGCCACTATCATCGAGCTGTCCGAGGGCGAGGTCGCCGGCATCAAGGGCGCCACCGTGCACATCAAGGGCGAGTACGCGTTCGGCTGGCTGCGCACCGAGATCGGCGTGCACCGCCTGGTGCGCAAGAGTCCGTTCGACTCCGGCAACCGTCGCCACACCTCGTTCACCGCGGTGTTCGTATCGCCGGAAATCGACGACAACATCGAGATCGAGATCAACCCGGCCGACCTGCGCATCGATACCTACCGCTCCTCCGGCGCGGGCGGTCAGCACGTGAACACCACCGATTCGGCGGTGCGGATCACCCACGTGCCGACCAATACCGTGGTGGCGTGCCAGAACGAACGCTCCCAGCACGCCAACAAGGACACCGCGATGAAGATGCTGCGGGCCAAGTTGTACGAGCTGGAAATGCAGAAGCGTACCGCTGCGTCCCAGGCCCTGGAGGACTCCAAGTCCGACATCGGCTGGGGCCACCAGATCCGCTCCTACGTGCTCGACCAGTCGCGGATCAAGGACCTGCGTACCGGTATCGAGCGCAGCGACTGCGACAAGGTGCTCGACGGCGATCTAGACGAATACCTCGAAGCCAGCCTCAAACAGGGGCTATAAAGCTGCTGCGCCTGGCCAGGCCGCGTTGGAAAATGGTTCGGACTGCTCGTTTTTTACGATCGTGAACTCCGTGTCCTCGCCATTTCCCGCCTTGCCTGGCCGGCGTTCGCTACGCTTTTCGCCCCTGTTGCAATCCGTTTCCACAGGCAAGAGAGCCTAACCAGGAACCACCAAGACCATGAGCGACCAACAACTCGACCAGCACGAACTGCAACAGGAAGAAAACAAGCTGATCGCCCAGCGCAAGGAAAAACTTGCCGCCGTGCGCGAAGCCCGGGCCATCGCCTTCCCCAACGACTTCCGCCGCGACGCCTACTTCGCGGACCTGCAGAAACAGTACGCCGACAAGACCAAGGAAGAGCTGGAAGCTGCAGCGATCCCGGTCAAGGTGGCCGGTCGGATCATGCTCAATCGCGGTTCCTTCATCGTCCTCCAGGACAGCAGCGAGCGCCTGCAGGTCTACGTCAACCGCAAGACCCTGCCGGAAGAAACCCTGGCCGAGATCAAGACCTGGGACCTGGGCGACATCATCGGCGCCGAAGGCGTGCTGGCCCGCTCGGGCAAGGGCGACCTGTACGTCGACATGACCAGCGTGCGCCTGCTGACCAAGTCGCTGCGTCCGCTGCCGGACAAGCACCATGGCCTGACCGACACCGAGCAGCGCTACCGCCAGCGCTACGTCGACCTGATGGTCAACGAGGAAACCCGCCACACCTTCCGCGTGCGTTCCCAGGTCATCGCCCACATCCGCCGTTTCCTCAGCGAGCGCGGTTTCCTCGAAGTGGAGACCCCGATGCTGCAGACCATCCCCGGCGGCGCCGCGGCCAAGCCGTTCGAGACCCATCACAACGCGCTGGACATGGCCATGTTCCTGCGCATCGCCCCGGAGCTGTACCTCAAGCGCCTGGTGGTCGGCGGTTTCGAGAAGGTCTTCGAGATCAACCGCAACTTCCGTAACGAAGGCGTCTCGACCCGGCACAACCCCGAGTTCACCATGCTCGAGTTCTACCAGGCCTACGCCGACTACGAAGACAACATGGACCTGACCGAGGAACTGTTCCGCGAACTGGCTCAGGCGGTACTCGGTACCACCGACGTGCCCTACGGCGACAAGGTCTTCCACTTCGGCGAGCCGTTCGTGCGCCTGTCGGTGTTCGATTCGATCCTCAAGTACAACCCGGAGATCACCGCCGCCGACCTCAACGACGTCGAGAAGGCGCGGGCCATCGCCAAGAAGGCCGGCGCCAAGGTCCTCGGCCACGAAGGCCTGGGCAAGCTGCAGGTGATGATTTTCGAGGAACTGGTGGAGCACAAGCTGGAGCAGCCGCACTTCATCACCCGCTACCCCTTCGAGGTTTCGCCGCTGGCCCGCCGCAACGACGAAGACCCGAGCGTCACCGACCGCTTCGAGCTGTTCATCGGCGGCCGCGAGATCGCCAATGCCTATTCCGAGCTGAACGACGCCGAGGACCAGGCCGAGCGCTTCATGTTGCAGGTCAAGGAGAAGGACGCCGGCGACGACGAGGCGATGCACTACGACGCCGACTTCATCAATGCCCTGGAATACGGCATGCCGCCGACCGCCGGCGAAGGCATCGGCATCGACCGCCTGGTGATGCTGCTGACCAACTCGCCGTCGATCCGCGACGTGATCCTGTTCCCGCACATGCGCCCGCAGGCCTGAGCGCCGCAACAGTCCATGGAAAAGCCGCCTTCGGGCGGTTTTTTCATGGCCGCGCGGTGTCCCGGCCGCCGGGCCAGGGGCCGATAGCCGCCGATCCGCCGGCTGACCACGGAAGGTGCGGGTGGGATCGGAGCTTCCCCGATAGCGGCCGATTGATTCCACGCGAAAAAGTCCGAACAATGCCCCATCGTCCGCGAGCGGAGGAAACACCGTGTCCCGAGTAGCTCCCAGAGACAGCGCCGCGCAGGCCGCCAGCGCGGTAGCCGAAAGCGTTCGTTACCAGGGCCGCAAGGCCAGCCGCCAGGGCAGCGAGCAGCGGCGCCAGGCGATTCTCGATGCCGCCATGCGCCTGATCGTCCGCGACGGCGTACGGGCCGTGCGCCACCGCGCGGTGGCCGCCGAGGCCCAGGTGCCGTTGTCGGCCACCACCTACTACTTCAAGGACATCGACGATCTCATCACCGACACCTTCGCCCTCTTCGTCGAGCGCAACGCAGAGGCGCTGTCGGCGTTCTGGAGCAGCGTGGAGGGCGACCTCCAGGAGATGGCCGCGGTGCTGGCCGACGACCCCGGCGCCCGTGGCTCGCTGGTGGAACGGATCGTCGAGCTTGCCGTGCAGTATGTCCAGGTCCAGCTCACCGAGCGCCGCGAGCACCTGCTGGCCGAGCAGGCCTTCCGCCAGGAGGCGTTGCTCAACCCGCGCCTGCGCGAACTGGCCGATGCCCACCAGCGGATTCTCTCCCTCGGCGCCGTGCATTTCTTCCAGGTGCTCGGTTCCGGGCAGCCCGAGCAGGACGCCAAGGTGTTGACGTCGATTATTCTGCAGATGGAATATCAGGGCCTCGTGGACGGGGTCGAGCAACTGGCCGTGGACGAAATGCGCGCCATACTCAGACGGTACCTGAATCTGGTCATGGGCCTGTGACCTGAGCGTCAACCCCGCCATGGCGGGGTTTTTCATACCCGAACCTTCCCTCGGCCAGCCGGTCGCAGGTTGCGGAGGGTTCCTAAGGAGCGTGTGATGAAAGCCTGGCGTTGCCTGGTGGTCCTGAGTTTCCTGCTGTTGGGCGGTTGCCTGGTCACCTTCAAGGAGCCGATACCGCCGCGCGAGGCGGCGCCGAGCCATCTGCTCGGGACCTGGAGCCGCGAGAACGAGTGGAAGGAAGAACAATTCCTGGAGATCACCCGTTCCGGCAGCAATGTCTACCGTGCGCTCAGCTACGTGGACAGCAAGGACAATACCGAGAGCCTGGAAGACTACGGCTTCACCGTCTCCCACCAGGGCAAGCGCTGGTACCTGTCGGCCGGCCTGCCGAAGAGCCTGGGCGGCAACTTCATCATCGCCGGCTTCGAGATCACCGACGGTGACGAGCTGGTGATCTACAACCTCGACGTCGAGCGCATCGTCGAGGACCTCGGCGCCGGCCAGCTCGACGGCGAGACCGTCGACAGCGATCAGGGCAAGGGCGCGCTGGTGCGCAGCCCGTTGGCGAAGGTCTTCGCCTACCTGAACGATCCCGCCAATTCCGACGTGTTCGTCGAGGCCGCCCGCTTCCAGCGGGTCACCCAATGAGATTGCCGATGAGCCAGCGCAAGGCGCAGAACGACTACCAGAAGATCATCCGCTCCCTGTCCGATCGCATCGTCGAGGCGCAGACGCCGATCCGCGTGCTGGATGCGATCAAATGGGACGACGGGATCCGCCAGGACTTCCTCAAGGGCCGCGGCAAGCATGCGCCGAAGGTCGACCGCGGCTACTACGACAGCCGCCCGCTGGCCTTCGACGCCAGCGCCAAGAAGCAGGAATTCCAGAACATCGAGCGCGACATCACCCGCCAGTTGGGCCAGTTCAACCCGGTCGGGCAGATCATGCGGCGGATGTGCAAGGAATACCGAATGGTCATTCGCATGCTCGAGGCGCGCGGCACCCCGGACCTCGGGCTGATCTCCCAGGAACTCTACGGCTCGGCCTCGGACGCCTTCCATGCCGGCGATCCGACCCTGGCCGACCTCGGCCTGATGCTCTCCGACTACCTGAACAACATCGCCGACCGCGGCGATCTCAAGGACGAACCCAAGACCCTGACCGCCAAGGAGGTCGTACCGATCCTCCAGGCGCGGCTGAACACCGTGTTCGGCGAGGAGGAGGGCACCATCCGCGTGTTCGAGTCCGACGGCATCGTCGCCGACGCGGCGGCCGGCGCCGACTACATCAAGGTACGCGCCGACGCCCTGTTCAACGAGCGCGACGTGCGCGCGCTGGAGGTCCACGAGGGCCTGGTGCACGTCGGCACCACCCTGAACGGCCTGAGCCAGCCGATCTGCACCTTCCTCGCCAAGGGACCGCCGTCCTCCACCGTGACCCAGGAAGGCCTGGCGATCCTGATGGAGGTGATCGCCTTCGCCTCCTACCCGACCCGCCTGCGCAAGCTGACCAATCGCACCCGGGCGATCCACATGGCCGAGGAGGGCGCCGATTTCCTCGACGTGTTCCACTTCTACCGCGAGCAGGGCTACAGCCTGGAGGACAGCTACCAGAACGCCAGCCGGGTCTTCCGCGGCTCGACCCCGGATGGCCTGCCGTTCACCAAGGACCTGTCCTACCTGAAGGGCTTCATCCTCATCTACAACTACATCCAGCTCGCCGTGCGCAAGGGCAAGCTCGAACAGATCCCCCTGCTGTTCTGCGGCAAGACCACCCTGGAAGACATGCGCACCCTGCGCCAACTGGTGGACGAGGGCCTGGTGGCGCCGCCGAAGTACCTGCCGCCGCAGTTCCGCGACCTCAACGCGCTGTCGGCCTGGATGTGCTTCTCGAACTTCCTCAACCACCTCAGCCTGGACCGCATCGAAGCGGACTACGCGAACATCCTCTGACCGTTCCCTGCCGTGCCGGTCTTTCCCGGTGCGCGCGGGCGGTCGGCCGGCAAGCAAGGAGAACGGCGATGGCCAGCCACGAACTCGACTACCGCATCCTCGGCGAATCCATGCAGACCGTGGAGATCGAACTCGACCCCGGGGAAACCGTGATCGCCGAGGCCGGGGCGATGAACTACATGACCGGCGACATCCGCTTCACCGCGCGGATGGGCGACGGCTCCGACGGCAGCCTGCTGGGCAAGCTGTGGAGCGCCGGCAAGCGCAAGCTCGGTGGCGAGTCGGTGTTCATGACCCACTTCACCAACGAAGGCCAGGGCAAGCAGCACGTGGCCTTTGCCGCGCCCTATCCGGGCAGCGTGGTGGCGGTGGACCTGGACGATGTCGGCGGGCGCCTGTTCTGCCAGAAGGACTCGTTCCTCTGCGCAGCCTATGGCACCCGGGTCGGCATCGCCTTCACCAAGCGCCTGGGCGCCGGTTTCTTCGGCGGCGAGGGCTTCATCCTGCAGAAGCTCGAGGGCGATGGCCTGGTCTTCGTCCACGCCGGCGGCACGCTGATCCGCCGCCAGTTGAATGGCGAGACGCTGCGGGTCGACACCGGTTGCCTGGTGGCCTTCACCGACGGCATCGACTACGACGTGCAACTGGCCGGCGGCCTGAAGAGCATGCTGTTCGGCGGCGAAGGATTGCTGCTGACCACCCTCAAGGGCAGCGGCACCGTCTGGCTGCAGAGCCTGCCGTTCTCGCGCCTGGCCGGGCGCATCTACGACGCCACCTTTCGCGCCCGCGAAGAGGTAAGGACCAACAACGGATGAAGCGCCTGCTGATCCCGCTGCTGGTACTCGGCGCGCTGTTCCTCGGTGGCTGCAGTTCGCTGCTGTTCTATCCCGAGCCGGTGGTGCAGATCACTCCGGCGCGCGCCGGGCTGGAGTACCGCGACGTCACCCTGACCACCGCCGACGGCGTGCGCCTGCGCGCCTGGTGGCTGCCGGCGAAGAAAGGCGTGCCGGTGAAAGGCACTGTGCTCTACCTGCACGGCAACGGCGGCAACCTGTCCTGGCACCTCGGCGGCACGTGGTGGCTGCCCGCCGAGGGCTACCAGGTGCTGATGCTCGACTATCGCGGCTACGGCCAGTCGGAGGGCCAGCCGGGACTGCCGGAGGTCTACCGCGACATCGACGCGGCGTTCGCCTGGCTCGACCAGGCGCCGGAGGTGAAGGGCACCGAGCGCGTGCTGCTGGGGCAGAGTCTCGGCGGCGCGCTGGCGATCCACTACCTGGCCGAGCATCCGCAGCGCCAGGGCCAGTTCAAGGCGCTGGTGTTCGACGGGGTACCGGCGAGCTACCGCGGCATCGCCCGGCACATGCTGGACGGTTCCTGGCTGACCTGGCCGCTGCAGGTGCCGCTGTCCTGGCTGGTGCCCGACGACGACAGCGCCATCCATTCGGTGGCGCGGCTTTCTGGCGCACCCATGCTGTTCTTTCACAGCATCGACGATACCATTGTGCCCCTCGAGAACGGCATCGCCCTGTACCGCCAGGCGCGGCCGCCGAAGGTCCTGCAACTGACCCGAGGCGGCCACGTGCAGACCTTCGCCGAAGCGACCTGGCAGGAAGTGATGCTGCGCTTCCTCGACGATCCCCATGGCTTCACCGGCCTGCGCCGGCTGGCCGAAATCCCGAACCGCGAATCCGCGAAACCCGAAGGCAATCCATGAGCGACCGTAACGTACTCCCCTGCATCCTGACCGGCATCGGTACCATCTTCGTCACCGTCGGCGTGCTCTGGTACTACGGCTACCTGCATTTCGCCAAGCCGCAGGACGCCCTGTTGCTGGCCGACTTCACCATGCTGAAGAGCCTGCCCGGCGAAGATGTGAAGCTGTCCCTGGAGCCGGCCAAGCAGGTCGCGCAGTGCATCGATGGCGTCCTGGTGCTGTTCGACACCGAGCAGAAGGGCCTTTCCGGCGTGCTGGTGGACAACAGGAAGCACGCCGTGCGCTGCGCCGGACAGGAAGTCCCGCAGGAAGTGAAATGACCGAGGTCCGCGTCTGGCAGGGAGACATCACCCGTCTTGCGGTGGATGCCATCGTCAACGCGGCGAACTCCTCGCTGCTCGGTGGGGGCGGTGTCGACGGCGCCATCCACCGCGCCGCCGGTGCCGAACTGGTGGCGGCCTGCCGCCTGCTGCACGGTTGCAAGACCGGCGAGGCGAAGATCACCCGTGGGTTCCGTCTGCCGGCGGCCCACGTGATCCACACCGTCGGCCCGGTCTGGCGCGGCGGCGACAACGGCGAAGCGGAGCTGCTGGCCAGCTGCTACCGGCGCAGCCTGGCGCTGGCCGAGCAGGCCGGGGCGGCCAGCGTCGCGTTCCCCGCCATCAGCTGCGGCATCTACGGCTATCCCTTGGAGCAGGCCGCGGCCATTGCCGTCGAAGAGGTCTGCCGGCAACGCCCGGCGCACAGCAGCCTGGAGGAAATCGTCCTGGTTGCCTTCGATAGCTCGATGGCCGAGCGCTACCAGCGCTTGCTCGGCGAGCGGCCTGTGGCCCGCTGATACCTGGAAAGCTCAAGCCCCGCCCATGAAAAAGCCCCGCCGGATGGCGGGGCTTTTGGGCTTCCGTAGGGCTTATCAGCCGCTGACGGAGGAGCGTGGCGCGACCGGCTTGGCGTCGTTGGAAATGGTGACTTCCACCCGACGGTTCATGGCACGGCCGGAGCTGGTGCCGTTGCTGGCCACCGGATATTCCTTGCCGTAGCCACGGGTGGCTACGCGTTCCGGGCTGATGCCGCGGCTGAGCAGGGCCATGCGCACCGAGTCGGCACGACGCTCGGACAGGCGCTGGTTGTAGTTGGCGGAACCGGTGCTATCGGTGTAGCCCTCTACGATCACCTGGCGCTCCGGGTTCTGCTGGAGGAACTCGGCCAGTTGCTGGATGTTGCGCATGGCGCCGGGCTTCAGGTCGGACTTGTCGAGATCGAACAGAACGTCGCCGAAGGTCACCATGGTGCCGCGCGAGGTCTGCTTGGCATTCAGTTGGCTACGCAGCTTGTCCAGTTGCGCGGTGCGCGCGTCGAGGCGGGCCTGGGCGCGCTGGGCGGAGGCGTTCTGCAACTGCGCCTCGGCATTGCGCAGGACGATGGTCTGCTTGGCCAGTTCGATGCGCTGGTTGGTCAGGTAGGCCAGTTGGTCCACGTCGCGCTGGTCTTCGCCATCCTGGTAGGCCTTGTCGGCCTTGGCCAGCCAGTCGCCGGCGTCCTTGGTTTCCAGGGCCGCGACCTTGGTCGCGTCGGGCTGCGACTGCAGCGCGGAGAAGTTGCTGCGGGCCTGTTCCAGGTTGGCGTTCGGCGGCGTGGAGCAGGCGGCCAGCGCCAGGGCCAGCAGGGATACGGCGGGGAGGGCAATGTACTTACGCATAGGGGTCATCCTTAATCACGAATCGACGAAAGAAGGGCGGAATCCGGCTTAGTGCTGCGTATCGCGCATGCCTTCCTCACGCAGTTCCATGACGCCCTGCTGGGCATCCTTCACGGCTTTCTGCGCCTTGGCGGCCTGGGTCTTGCGCTCGGCGACCCGGGCGTCCCACTCGGCCTGCTGCGCCAGGCGCTTGGCCTGGTCGTATTCCTTGTCGTTCATGGCGATGCGCGCCTGGCTCAGCTTGTCCTGAGCGGACTTCATCTCGACCGGGGCATATTCCGGGCCGCCGGCGCTCACCGCGTTATTCACCGCGGATTCGGTCACGGCGAACTGCTCGGTCGGCGGGTTGCCGGCGCAGCCGGCCAGGACCAGGCTGCTGCCTACGGCCAGCAGGGCCAGCTTGAGGCCACGCAGGGAACCGGTGTGTTGCTTGCTCATCGCTTTTTGCTCCATGGGAAATTTCCTCTGACAGGGATGCTGATTCCTTGGCTTTCATCTCTGGCCATTACCGTGGGCGCGTTTCCGGCCCTCCGGTCTTTTCTTCCTGCTCACTGAGCAAGCCTCTGCCAGGCCTCTGTTTCAGGGGCTTGGCGATTGGCCATGTACTTTTAGTGACTCCCCCGCTGGTTCAGGGGTTCAAAAAAAAATCTGAAATTTTCTGACTGAACAGTCGGCTTCCGGCGTGGTCGCAGAACGCCACCTCTGCTCACTAAAGCCCGTCCTACAGGGCTCTAGTCCACGAAACGCACAACTGCCGCAGCGCTCCAGGACGGAACACTCGGGCAGAAAAAAGCCCCACCTGAGTGGGGCTGGAGGAGGCCAGTGGGGCCTTTTAGAAACGCTTGCGCAACAGTCGCAGACCGTTGAACACCACCAGCAGGCTGGCGCCCATGTCGGCGAATACCGCCATCCACAGGGTGCCTTCGCCTGCCAGGGTAAGGGCGAGGAACACCGCCTTGATGCCCAGGGCCAGGGTGATGTTCTGGACCAGGATCGCGTGGGTGGTGCGCGACAGCCGGACGAATTGCGGCAACTTGCGCAGGTCGTCGTCCATCAGCGCGACGCCGGCGGTCTCGATGGCCGTGTCGGTGCCCGCCGCGCCCATGGCGAAGCCGATGTCGGCGCGGGCCAGGGCCGGCGCGTCGTTGATCCCGTCGCCGACCATGCCGACCCGCGAGCCGTCGGCCTGGCGCGCTTCCACTTCACGCAGCTTGTCCTCCGGCAGGAGGTTGCCGCGAGCTGCGTCGATGCCTACCTGGGCAGCGATGGCGGCTGCGGTGTGCGGGTTGTCGCCGGTGAGCATCAGGGTCTTCACGTCCAGCGCGTGCAGCTCGCGGATCGCCTCGCGGCTGCTGTCCTTGACCCCGTCGGCGACGGCGAAGAGGGCCCGCACGCGCTGCGGATCGCACAGCGCGATGACCGTCTTGCCCTGGCGCTCCAGGGCGTCCAGGCGCTCTTCCAGGGCCGGCGAGCAGAGGCCCAGTTCCTCCACCAGGCGATGGTTGCCGAGGTGGTAGAGGACGCCGTCGATGCGTCCGCTGACGCCTCGTCCCGGCAAGGCAGCGAGGTCCTCGACCACGCCCAGGGCAAGGCCGTCCTCTTCCGCTGCGTTGGCCACGGCGCGCGATACCGGGTGGTCGGAACGCGCGGCCAGGCTGGCGGCGAGCAGGCGCGCATCCGTCCCGTCAGCCTCCGCGATCGGCAGGTAGTCGGTCTGTTGCGGTTTGCCATGGGTGATGGTGCCGGTCTTGTCGAGGGCGACCCAGGACAGCTTGCGCCCGAGTTCGAGGAACACCCCGCCCTTGATCAGGATGCCCAGGCGCGCCGCGGCGGAAAGGCCGCTGACGATGGTCACCGGGGTGGAGATCACCAGCGCGCAGGGACAGGCGATCACCAGCAGCACCAGGGCGCGGTAGATCCAGTCCAGCCAGGCGCCGCCGAATAGCAGCGGCGGCAGCACCGCGGTGGCGAGGGCGATGAGGAATACCACCGGGGTGTAGACGCGGGCGAAACTGTCGACGAAACGCTGGGTCGGTGCGCGGGAACCCTGGGCTTCCTCCACGGCGTGGATGATCCGGGCCAGGGTGCTGTCGTCGGCGCGGCGGGTGACGCGGTACTCCAGCGCGCCCTCGCCGTTGATGCTGCCGGCGAACACCGGCTCGCCGACCTCCTTCTCCACCGGCAGGCTTTCGCCGGTGATCGGCGCCTGGTTGACGCTGGAGCGGCCGCTGGTCACCTCGCCGTCGAGGGCGATGCGTTCGCCGGGCTTCACGCGCACGGTGGCTTCCAGTTCCACTTGCTTGGCCGGCAGCTCCTTCCATTCGCCGCCGACCAGTACCGTGGCCTGTTCCGGAGCCAGTTGCAGCAGGCCGCGGATGGCGTTGCGCGCGCGATCCAGGGACTTCGCCTCGATCAGCTCGGCGATGGCGAACAGCACGCTGACCATCGCCGCTTCCGGCCACTGGCCGATGAGCACGGCGCCGGTCACGGCGATGCTCATCAGGGCGTTGATGTTCAGGTTGCGGTTCTTCAGGGCGATCCAGCCCTTGCGGTAGGTCGGCAGGCCGGCGCCGAGGATGGCCAGCAGGGCGAGGCCGGCGACCACCCAGTCCGGCGCCAGGCCGAACCATTCGACGATCTCCGAGGCCAGCGCCATCGCGCCGGCCAGGGCCAGCGGCCACCAGGGTTTCGCCGGCGCTTGCGAGGGGCCGTCGGTATTTTCGCCGGCATCCAGCGGCACCGCTTGCATGCCGAGGCCGGCGATCAGCTTCTGCAGCGGCTCGACGCTGTCGAAGCGATGCTGGACGCGCAGCAGGCGCTGCATCAGGTTGAATTCCAGCGACTCCACTGCCGGCTGGCGACCGAGGGCGTCGCGGATCAGGCGCTCCTCGGTCGGGCAGTCCATCGCTTCGATGCGCAGGTCGCTCCAGCGCAACTCGGCGTTGCCGGCCAGGGTTCCGATGGCGGCCACCGCCGGGCGAGGCGCGTGGCGGTGCCCATGATCATGTCCGTGACCGTGACAGCAAGTGTCGGCGTGTTCGTGGCTCATGGAAACAATTCCCGTTTGACGTGTTGGGTGCGATTGCACACCCTGTAGCAACTACAGAGTCAAGCGGTACTGCCAATTCGGGTAGCCGCGTCGGCGATTGGAGGAGGGTTGGCATGAAGATCGGTGAGCTGGCGAAGAGAACCGGTTGCCCGGTAGAGACCATCCGCTACTACGAGCGCGAAGGCCTGTTGCCCGAGCCCGCGCGTAGCGAAGGCAACTATCGGCAATACACCCTGGCGCATGTCGAGCGCCTGTCGTTCATCCGTCACTGCCGCTCGCTGGACATGACCCAGGAGGAAATCCGTACCCTGCTGGCGTTGCGCGACCGTCCCGAGGCGGATTGCGGCACCGCCAACCGGTTGATCGACGAGCACCTGCATCACGTCGAGGTGCGCATCGCCGAACTCCAGGCATTGCGCGAGCAACTGCGGGATCTCGGCTCACGCTGTACGGTCGCCGGCAACAGCCAGGCCTGCGGCATCCTCCGCGAACTGGAGCAGCCCGCGCCGCTGTCGCCAATCGCCGAGGAATGCGCCGAGGCCGGGCACATGCACGTCCCCGGCGTGCACCGCCGGCATGGCTGAAGCCGCGCTCAGTGACTGGAGGTGTCCTGTTGCGCGACCAGTTCGTGCAGGTACTTGCGCGAGAGCGACAGGAAGCGTGGGGTAGGGCCGACATCCTCATAGAGCGGATCGCCCTGTTCGTCGGTGGCCACCACCTGACTCCCCTTCACGTAGGGAAAGCTCGCCTCCAGTTCTTCCAGGGCGGCGCCGACCAGCTCGCCCAGTAGTTCCTCGACGCTGCGCCGCGGATACATCTCGTGCAGCGCGGCGAGGCGCGCGGCGCTTTCGACGTCCAGCGGGATGCTGTAGTGGTTGCGGGCCATGCGGCCCTTGGCGGTGTGTTCCCAATGGCGGACAAGCTCACGGATCTTCATGCTGACCTCTTCAGCCCGGTCGTGGCGGGCGTGCTGGGGGGCCCTCGTGGGGCCGTGCCTCGGTGCGGGCACTTCCTTCAGACTAGACCCGATCGGCGCCGGCAGCCTCGCTTCCGGCCCGGCGGCGCCGTACTGGCACCCTGCGGGCTTGTAAGCGCGGGGGCGCCTGAGCCAAGCTGGTTTCCCACCCGCAGTGGAGACAGGTCATGCCGGAGATCGATGCGCGCCTGCGCGAGGACGTCCACCAACTGGGCGAATTGCTCGGCGACACCATCCGCGAGCAGTACGGCCCGCGGTTCCTCGACAAGATCGAGCTGATCCGCAAGGGCGCCAAGGCTGCCCGCCGCGGTTCCGCGGAGGGCGCCCAGCAGCTCACCGCCACCCTCGACGGGCTCGAGGAAGACGAACTGCTGCCGGTGGCGCGGGCCTTCAACCAGTTCCTCAACCTGGCCAATATCGCCGAGCAATACCACCGTATCCGCCGGCGCCGGCCGAACGAGCCGGAACCCTTCGAGAACCTGGTGCTGGAAGAGCTGCTGGGGCGTCTCAAGGACGCCGGGCATGCCCCCGGGCAACTGGCTCGCCAGCTCGCCGGGCTGGAGATCGAACTGGTGCTGACCGCCCATCCCACCGAGGTGGCGCGGCGCACGCTGATCCAGAAATACGATGCGATCACCGCGCAGCTGGCGGCCAAGGACCATGCCGACCTGCTGCCGGAGGAGCGCAGTCGCATCCAGCAGCGCCTGCAGCGGCTGGTGGCCGAGGCCTGGCATACCGACGAGATCCGCAAGGTCCGGCCGACCCCGGTGGACGAGGCGAAATGGGGCTTCGCGGTGATCGAACATTCTCTCTGGCAGGCCTTGCCGAACGTCCTTCGGCACGTCGACGAGGTACTCCTGCGCAGCACCGGCGAACGCCTGCCGTTGACCGCCGCGCCGCTGCGCTTCGCGTCCTGGATGGGGGGCGACCGCGACGGCAATCCCAACGTCACCGCCAGCGTGACCCGCGAGGTCCTGCTGCTGGCGCGCTGGATGGCCGCCGACCTGTACCTGCGCGATATCGACCGACTGGCCGCCGAGCTGTCCATGCAGCAGGCCTCGCCGCAGCTGCTGGCGCGGGTCGGCGATAGCGCCGAGCCCTATCGCGCCCTGCTCAAGCAATTGCGCGAGCGCCTGCGCGTGACCCGCAACTGGACCCACCAGGCCCTGGCCGGCGAGGTGCCGGCCGCGGAGGGCGTCCTGGAGCACAACCGCGACCTGGTCGAGCCGCTGCAACTGTGCCACGAGTCGCTGCACGCCTGCGGCATGGGCGTGATCGCCGATGGCGCGTTGCTCGACTGCCTGCGCCGCGCCGCCACCTTCGGCCTGTTCCTGGTACGCCTGGACGTGCGCCAGGACTCGGCCCGTCATGCCGCCGCGCTGAGCGAGATCACCGAGTACCTGGAGCTGGGCAGCTACGACGAGTGGGACGAGAAGACCCGCCTGGAATTCCTTCTCGAGGAACTGAACAGCCGCCGCCCCCTGCTGCCGGCGCACTACCAGCCTTCGGCGGATACCGCCGAGGTGCTCGCCACCTGCCGGGCGATCGCCGCCGCACCACCGGCGTCGCTGGGGTCCTACGTGATCTCGATGGCCGGCCAGCCGTCCGACGTGCTGGCGGTGCAACTGCTGCTAAAGGAAAGCGGCGTCGACTGGCCGATGCGCGTGGTGCCGCTGTTCGAGACCCTCGACGACCTGGACAACGCCGGCCCCTGCATGGAGCGCCTGCTGACGCTGCCGGGCTACCGTTCGCGGCTGTCCGGGGTGCAGGAAGTGATGATCGGCTACTCCGATTCGGCCAAGGACGCCGGTACCCTCACGGCGGCCTGGGCGCAGTACCGGGCGCAGGAGAAACTGGTGGAGATCTGCCGCCAGCACGAGGTCGAGTTGCTGCTCTTCCACGGCCGCGGCGGTACCGTCGGCCGCGGCGGCGGGCCGGCCCACGCGGCGATCCTGTCGCAGCCGCCGGGTTCGGTGGCCGGGCGCTTCCGGGTCACCGAACAGGGCGAGATGATCCGCTTCAAGTTCGGTCTGCCGGACATCGCCGAACAGAACCTCAATCTCTACCTCGCCGCAGTGCTGGAAGCGACCCTGATGCCGCCGCCGGCTCCGGAGCCGGCCTGGCGCGCGCAGATGGACCGCCTGGCGAAGGACGCGCTGCTGGCCTACCGCAGGGTGGTGCGCGACGATCCGCAGTTCGTCGAGTATTTCCGCCTGGCCACGCCCGAGCAGGAACTGGGCCGTCTGCCGCTGGGCAGCCGCCCGGCCAAGCGCCGCGAAGGCGGGGTGGAGAGCCTGCGGGCGATTCCCTGGATCTTCGCCTGGACCCAGACGCGCCTGATGCTGCCGGCATGGCTTGGCTGGGAGACCGCCTTGCTGAACGCCATCGAGCGTGGCGAGGGCGCGCTGCTCGGGCAGATGCGCGAGCGATGGCCGTTCTTCACCACCCGCATCGACATGCTGGAAATGGTCCTGGCCAAGGCCGACGCGGATATCGCGCGGCTCTACGACGAACGTCTAGTGCCGCTCGAGCTGCGTCCGCTGGGGCGTCGTTTACGCGACCTATTGTCGCAGGCGGTGCGCGTGGTACTGGGACTGACCGGGCAGTCGCTGCTGCTCGCCCACGCCAGCGAGACCCGCGAGTCGATCAGCGTGCGCAACAGCTATCTAGACCCGCTGCACCTGCTCCAGGCTGAGCTTCTGGCCCGTTCGCGGCGCTGCCAGGGCGACGCCTGCGGCGGCCTGGAGCAGGCGCTGCTGGTGACGGTCGCGGGGGTCGCCGCCGGACTGCGCAACACCGGATGAGGGAAGGCGGGGGGCAACTTTCGGTGTCTTGTGCGGTGGGGGGGCGCTGTGTATCTTGGACAGCCTTTTCGGCGCCATACAGTGCCGTTTCCTGCAAATACGAGATTGGCCCCACGAGGCGGATCCAGACTTTCGCTTACCAATTCTAAGGAGCATATCGATGCGTGTGATTCTGCTCGGGGCACCCGGTGCCGGCAAAGGCACCCAGGCACGGTTCATCACCGAGAAGTTCGGCATTCCGCAGATCTCCACTGGCGACATGCTGCGCGCCGCAGTCAAGGCCGGCAGCCCGCTCGGCCAGCAGGTGAAAGGCGTGATGGACAGCGGCGGCCTGGTATCCGACGACATCATCATCGCCCTGATCAAGGAACGCATCACCGAGGCCGATTGCGCCAAGGGCTTCCTGTTCGACGGCTTCCCGCGGACCATCCCGCAGGCCGAAGCGCTGAAGGACGCCGGTGTGACCATCGACCACGTGGTCGAGATCGCCGTCGACGACGAGGAGATCGTGTCGCGTATCGCCGGTCGTCGCGTGCATCCGGCCTCCGGCCGCGTGTACCACACCGAGCACAACCCGCCGAAGGTCGCCGGCAAGGACGACGTTACCGGCGAAGAGCTGATCCAGCGCGAGGACGACAAGGAAGAGACCGTGCGTCACCGCCTGTCGGTCTATCATTCGCAGACCAAGCCGCTGGTCGACTTCTACCAGAAGCTGTCGGCCGCCGAAGGCACCCCGAAATACCACAGCATCGCCGGCGTCGGCTCGGTCGAGCAGATCACCGCGAAAGTGCTTTCGGCCCTGAGCTGATCCGCAGCGCTGTAGCACCGACGGCCCGCTTGCGGGCCGTCGGCGTTTCCGGGGCGGCGAAGGCTGGTACAATCGGCGTCTTTTTCACCACGCGGAACCGTCGATGTCCACTCTGTTGGCCCTGGATACCTCCACCGAAGCCTGCTCCGTCGCCCTGCTCCACGAGGGGCGGGCGCTCAGTCACTACGAGGTGATCCCGCGCCTGCACGCCCAGCGCCTGCTGCCGATGGTCCGCGACCTGCTCGACGAGGCCGGCGTCGCCCTGTCCGCGGTGGACGCCATCGCCTTCGGGCGCGGTCCGGGCGCCTTCACCGGCGTGCGCATCGCCATCGGCGTGGTCCAGGGCCTGGCCTTCGCCCTGCAGCGCCCGGTACTGGCGGTCTCCGACCTGGCGATCCTGGCCCAGCGGGCCTACCGCGAGCAGGGTGCGGAGCGGGTCGCCGCGGCCATC
This sequence comes from Pseudomonas sp. 22490, assembly GCF_052044465.1. Lineage (NCBI taxonomy): Bacteria > Pseudomonadati > Pseudomonadota > Gammaproteobacteria > Pseudomonadales > Pseudomonadaceae > Pseudomonas > Pseudomonas sp. 22490. Next base: position 183,497 of record NZ_JBQENS010000006.1, read on the forward strand.
GACGCGCGGATGGACGAGGTCTACTGGGGTTGCTACCAGTTGCAACAGGGCGAGATGCGCCTGGCCGGCAGCGAAGCGGTACTGCCGCCCGAGCGGGTCGCCGTACCGTGGGACGCCGCTGCCGCGGACTGGTTCGGCGCCGGCACCGGCTGGGGCTACGTCGAGCGCATGCCGCAGCGCCCGGCCGCGCTGGACGCGAGCCTGCTGCCGCATGCCGAGGACTTGCTCAGCCTGGCCGGCTTCGCCTGGGCGCGCGGCGAAGGCGTGGAGGCGGAACAGGCGCTGCCGGTGTACCTGCGCGACAACGTGGCGACGCCGAAAAAAGCGCCCTGAAAATGCCGCGCAGCGGTAATTGCCAAGCCTTTCGGGGCTGGCTAGAGTGTGGAGACTTCCCCGGGTTTTGATCATGCGTATCGACGGTCTTTCTTCCTCTTCGTTGCCGCTGGAGCGCAGCGCCCGACCGGGCTCCGCGGTCACGCCGTATCGCGACGTGCAGCGCGAGGTCGAGGCGCGGCGCGAGCAGCCGGCGCCGGTTTCCGGCAGCCAGGGCTTCGAGCAGGCGCCGCAGGCGCGCAAGGTCCAGGCCAGTTCGGCGGGCGGCGACAGCCTGCCGGTCAGCGCCCGCGACCTGCTGGCGTTCCAGCGCCCGGTAAGCAGCCATGCGGCGATGGCCCTGGCCAGCTACAACTCCACCGCCAGCCTCAACATCGACGCCGGCGCCGAGGATGTCCTCGGCCTCGACCTTTACGCCTGAGCGGTTCCCTGCGCTCCCGTGGTTTCCCTTCCTTATTTCCTCGGTTGTCCATCCTGGAACGAGGCGGCCTGGCGCGGCAGCTTCTATCCGCGCGAATTGCGTTCCGCCGACTACCTCGGACACTACGGCGGCATCTTCAACGCGGTCGAGGGCAATACCACTTTCTATGCCCGGCCTTCGGCGGAAACCGTGCGGCGCTGGGCCGAGACGATGCCGGCGGGGTTCCGCTTCTGTGCCAAGTTTCCCCGCGATATCAGTCACGAAGGCGACCTGCGCGAACGGCTCGAGGCCGCCGGCGACTTCCTCGAACTGCTGGCGCCGCTTGGCGAAAGGGTCAGCCCGCTGTGGCTGCAACTGTCGGCGGCGTTCACCCCGCAGCGCCTGGGCGAACTGCTGTATTTCCTCGATGAGCTGAGTCCGCGACGGATTGCCGTGGAAGTACGCCACCCGGCGTTCTTCGACAAAGGCGAGGACGAGCGCCTGCTCAACCGCCACCTGCGCGAGCGTGGCGTGGAGCGCATCTGCCTGGATTCGCGGGCGCTGTTCAGTTGCCGTTCGGACGATCCGGCGGTGCTCCACGCCCAGTCGAAGAAGCCGCGCCTGCCGATCCGTCCGGCGGCCTTCAGCGATACGCCACAGGTGCGTTTCATCGGCGGTCCCGACCTGCCGGCCAACGAGGTGTTCCTTTTGCCCTGGGTCGACAAGGTGGCCGACTGGATCGAGGCCGGCCTGACTCCATACGTATTCCTGCATACCCCCGACAATCACCTGGCGGCCCAGCAGGCCCAGCGTTTCCATGCGCTGCTGGGCCAGCGCCTGCCAGGCTTGCCGGCGCTACCCGAGCCGATCCCGGCCCCGGAAGTGGAGCAACTGGGCCTGCTCTGAGCGCGGCGCTCGACGCTCCACCGGCCTGCGCCTAGGCTAGGGAGTCCTTTCCCCGCCACGGAGCCCGCCGCCATGACCAGCCAACGCCAACGCGCCGAACGTTTCCGCGACCTGCACCAGGGGCCCGGCATGCTGGTCCTGCCCAATCCCTGGGATGCCGGTTCGGCGAAGATGCTCGCCAGCCTCGGCTTCGACGCCCTTGCCACCACCAGCGCAGGCCTGGCGTTCTCCCTGGGCCGGCGCGACGCGGAAGGCGCGGTGAGCCGGACTGAGGCACTGGAAAACGCCCGGGCGATCGTCGCCGCCACCGATCTGCCGGTCGCCGCCGACCTGGAAAACGGCTACGGCGATGCTCCGCAAGACTGCGCCACGACCATCCGCCTGGCCGCCGAGGCCGGCCTGGTCGGTGGTTCCATCGAGGATGCCAGCGGGCGCGCCGGACAGCCCATCTATGAGTTCTCCGCCGCGCTGGAGCGGGTCGCTGCCGCGGTCGAGGCGGCCCGTGCGTTGCCATTCCCGTTCACCCTCTGCGCCCGCGCGGAGAATTTCCTGCATGGTCGCGAGGATCTCGACGACACCCTGCGGCGCCTGCGCGCCTATGCCGATGCCGGCGCCGATGTGCTCTACGCGCCTGGCTTGAACCGCCGCGAACAGATCGTCGCGGTGCTCGAAGCGGTGGCACCGAAGCCGGTCAACGTACTGGTCGGTTCGCCGCGCCTGGAGCTGTCGCTGGACGAGCTGGAAGCCCTCGGCGTCAAGCGCGTGAGCCTGGGCTCGAACCTTGCCCGGGTCGCCTTCGGCGCTTTCCATGAGGCGGCGCAGGCGCTGGCGCGGCGCGACCTGGAAGCGACCCGTGCGGCGATGCCTTTCGACCGTATCAACGACCTGTTCTGCTGAACCCGTGCGCCGCCTGGCCTGGTTGCTGCCATTGCTGCTGGCGGGGGCCGTCGGCGCCCTGCGCTACCAGTGGCTCGATCTGCCGGCGCGCTGGAATCCCTGGCTGCCGCTGGACGTGCGCGAACCGCCGAACCTGCTGACCCGCTACAAGCTATGGCGGCTGGCCGACGACCGGAGCCTCTGTGACGCCGCCCTGGCCACCTCGCAACTGCGCTACCAGCGGGTCGCCGACGATCCGCCATCGGCTACCTGCCCGTTGAGCAACAGCCTGCGCGTGCGTGGGGCGGCATTGGAGTTGAGCAGCAGCTTCCTCGCCAGTTGCCCGTTGGCAGTGAGCTATGCATTGTTCGAGCGCCACGTGCTGCAACCGGCAGCCCTGGATATCTATGGCCAGCCGCTGGCGCGGGTCGAGCATGTCGGCAGCTTCGCCTGCCGCAACGTCTACAACCGCGAGGACGGTCGGCGCAGCCAGCATGCCTCGGCCAATGCCCTGGACATCAGCGGCTTCCGCCTGGCCGACGGGAGGCGGATCCGCCTGGCCACAGACTGGGCCGGCGAGAGCGCCGACGGGCGCTTCCTGCGCCGCGTGCGGGACGGCGCCTGCGCCAGTTTCAATGCGGTGCTGGGGCCCGACTACAACGCCGCCCACCGGGATCACTTCCACCTCGACATGGGCCTATGGAAGGTCTGCCGGTGAGCGCGTGCGGGTCAACTCTGGCAAAATCCGCGCTTTCCCCGACGATTGCCCGACCATGACCGATTCCGCCGCTCCTCGCCTGCATGTCCAAGCCCTGTCCGCCGATTGCGCCGAGGCTGCGCGGCGCTGGGCGGAGCGGCTCGGCCTGCCGCTGGCGGCGGACGACGAGGCGGAGTTCGCCGTGCAGGTCGGCGAGCAGGGCTTGCAGGTCTTGCAACTGGGGGCGGACTCCCCCGGTCCGGTGCGGGTCGATTTCGTCGAGGGCGCCAGCGCCCACCGGCGCAAGTTCGGCGGCGGCAGCGGACAGATGATCGCCAAGGCGGTCGGCGTCCAGCCAGGCATCCGTCCGCGGGTCCTGGACGCCACGGCCGGCTTGGGCCGGGATGGGTTCGTCCTCGCCAGCCTGGGCTGCGAGGTGACCCTGGTCGAGCGCCAGCCGCTGATCGCCGCCCTGCTCGAGGATGGCCTGGAGCGCGCCCGGCGCGATCCCGACGTGGCGCCGATCGCCGCGCGGATGCGTCTGCTCGGCGGCAACTCGGCGGACCTGATGCGCGCCTGGGATGGCGAGGCGCCGCAGGTGATCTACCTCGACCCGATGTTTCCCCATCGCGACAAGAGCGCATTGGTGAAGAAGGAAATGCGTCTGTTCCGGCCGCTGGTGGGCGACGATCTCGACGCCCCGGCGCTGTTGCAGGCGGCCCTGGCCCTGGCCAGCCACCGGGTGGTGGTGAAGCGCCCGCGCAAGGCGCCGATCATCGAAGGGCCCAAGCCCGGCTATAGCCTGGAAGGCAAGTCCAGCCGCTACGACATCTATCCGAAGAAGGCCCTGGGCAAGGGCTGAGTGTCGACACCGCAGGGAGGCGGCGAGCATGCAGCAGACCATCGATTGTCCGATTCGCCGGCGCCTGGCGCACCTGCCCTGGGCCAACGACGGGCGTGCCGGTGTCCGCCACTGGCTGGAGATGCAGCGTGATCCGCTGGCCTGGTTGCAGAAGATGCACGTCGCGCAGCCGGACCTCGCGGTTGCCCGCATGGGCCCGCAGCGCCTCTGGTGCCTGTTCCATCCGCAGGCGGTGCAGGAATTGATGGTCGATCGCCGCGATGACCTGCAACGCTGGCAGCCGGCGCTGTGCATGCTGAAACAGTGGAACGGGCGCAGCTTCATGATGCGCGAGGGCGCCCCCGCCCAGGCCCGGCGCAAAGAAGTACGGCCGCACCTGGCGCCGCCGCCGGCCAGCGAGGTTCGCCGCCTGGCCGCGGAGTGGGGCGAGCGGGTGGAGGAGGGGCGCGAATACGACCTCGACCTGGAAATGGCTGCGTTCAGCGTCACCCTCAGCGGTCACGCGCTGTTCGACGTCGACCTGCAACCGTCGGCCTATCGGATCGCCAAGGCAGTGCGCCTGCTGTCGCGGGTGGCATTACTGGAAATGAGCACCGGCCTGCCACTGGGCCACTGGTTTCCGAGCAAACTGTGCCCGCGCAAGCGCTGGGCGCTGGGCCAGTTGCGCGAGGCGGTGGGTGAGGTGGCGGAGCGCTCGCCGCGGCCGCTGGCGGACCTGCGCGATGAACTCTGCACCCTGCTCATGGCGTCCCACCAGTCCACCGGCGTGACCCTGACCTGGAGCCTGTTGCTGCTGGCCCAGCGTCCCGAGTTGCTCGCGCGGCTACGCGCCGAGCTGGCGCGAGTGAATTGGACGGCGATCCGCTCGGTCGCCGACCTGCGTGATTGCGCGCTGCTCAGGGCGGTCCTGCAGGAGTGCCTGCGCCTGTACCCGCCGGCCTACGGCCTGGCGCCGCGGCAGGTGACGGCGGACATCGAGGTGTTCGGCCAGCGGCTGAAGCGCGGCGACGTGACCATGGTCTCGAGCTGGATCACCCAGCGCGATCCCCGTTGGTTCGAGGCGCCGCTGGAGTTCCGTCCCGAGCGCTTCCTCGAACCGGCGCGCTGGCCGCGCGGCGCCTACTTCCCCTTCGGCCTCGGCGACCGCGCCTGCCCCGGCACCGCGATGGCGATGATCGATCTGGCGGCGGCGCTGGCCTACTGGGTCGAGCACTGGGACATCATGCACGACGGCGACCTGGCGCCGCGCGGCTGGTTTTCCCTGCGTCCGCAGCGAGCGCGGGTGCGTTTCCGCCGTCGCGCCTGAGCTGCCTCAGCCGCCCGCGGCGAAGGCGCGCAGGAACAGCGCCACCACTTCTTCCACGTGCCGCTCGCCTTCGGCCTCGTCCAGCGGTTCGGCGCAGCCGATCAACAGACGGTAATTGGCGCAGCCCTTGACCAGCATGAAGAAGTGTTCGGCGGCGTGGCGCGCGTCCGGGAACGCCAGCTTGCCGCTGCGGCGGGCCTGCTCGAGGAGGCGTTCCATCTCGTCGATCACCTGCTTCGGCCCGGCCTCGAAGAACAGCTCGGAAAGCTTGGGGTTCTGCCCGGCCTGCGCGGCCATCAGGCGGGTCAGGGCGATCGCCTCGTGGCTGTTGATCAGCCGGTGGAAGCCGCGGGCGATATTCAGCAGGACCTTTTCCAGTGGCGCGCCTTCGGCCAGCTGGAAGTACAGGGCGGGAAGCTGCTCGGCGCACTTGGCCTTCACCGCTTCGCTGAACAGGGTTTCCTTGTCGGTGAAGTGGCTGTAGACGGTGAGCTTGGAAACGCCGGCTTCCGAGGCGATGGCTTCCATGCTGCTGCCGTCGTAGCCGTTGCAGAGGAACAGGCGCTTGGCCGCCTCGAGAATGGCTTCCCGTTTGGCCGGGTCCTTGGGCCGGCCGGGACCGACGGAGGAGGTGGATTCTGACATGCGCTTATACAATTGAAATACTGGACTGATGGGTTCTGTATTTTTACTATACCGCCCAGTATAAGAACTCGAACGCAGTTTGCGGAAGGTGTCACATGTACCGCCATATCCCGCTCGTCGCCCTGTCCCTGTTTTCCTCCCTGTTCCTCGCCGCCTGCGGCAACGGCACGCCGCCGCCAGCCGCGGCGCGTCCGGCGATCGTCGTCCAGCCCCAGCCGGCGGGGGAGGTGAGCCAGGCCTTTCCCGGCGAGATCCGCGCCCGCCACGAGCCGGAGCTGGCCTTCCGCATCGGCGGCAAGGTCATCCGCCGGCTGGTGGAAGTCGGCGAGCGGGTAAAGAAGGACCAGCCCCTGGCCGAACTCGATCCCCAGGACGTGCGCCTGCAACTGGAGGCGGCGCGGGCCCAGGTCAGTGCCGCCGAGGCCAACTTGCAGACCGTGCGCGCCGAGTACCGGCGCTACCGCACCTTGCTCGACCGCAACCTGGTCAGCCATTCCCAGTTCGAGAACATCCAGAACAGCTACCGCGCCGGCGAGGCGCGGCTGAAGCAGATCCGCGCCGAATTCAACGTCGCCGACAACCAGGCCGGCTACGCCGTGCTGCGCTCGCCCCAGGATGGCGTGATCGCCAGCCGGCGCGTCGAGGTGGGCCAGGTGGTGGCGGCCGGACAGACGGTCTTCAGCCTGGCCGCCGACGGCGAACGCGAGGTGCTGATCGGCCTGCCGGAACACAGCTTCGAACGTTTCCGCATCGGCCAGCCGGTGTCGGTCGAACTCTGGTCGCAACGCGACAGACGCTTCGCCGGGCATATCCGCGAGCTCTCGCCCGCGGCCGATCCGCAATCGCGTACCTTCGCCGCCCGGGTGGCCTTCGACGACCGCGCGACTCCGGCCGAACTGGGCCAGAGCGCGCGGGTCTACGTCGCCGCCGCCGAGGCGGTGCCGTTATCGGTTCCCTTGTCGGCGCTGACCGCAGAGGCCGGCCAGGCGTTCGTCTGGGTGGTCGAGCCGGGCAGCTCGACCCTGCGCCGGCAGGCGGTGCGCACCGGTCCCTATGCCGAGGACCGGGTGCCGGTGCTCGAAGGCCTGAAGGCTGGCGACTGGGTGGTGGCCACCGGGGTCCAGGTGCTTCGCGAAGGGCAGCAGGTGCGTCCGATCGACCGGGCCAACCGCACGGTGAAACTGGCGGCCAAGGAGTAGTCGCATGTCCTTCAACCTTTCCGCCTGGGCGTTGCAGAATCGCCAGATCGTCCTGTACCTGATGATCCTGCTTGGCGCGGTCGGCGCGCTGTCCTACAGCAAGCTGGGGCAGAGCGAAGACCCGCCGTTCACCTTCAAGGCCATGGTGGTGCAGACCAACTGGCCGGGCGCCAGCGCCGAAGAGGTGGCCCGGCAGGTCACCGAGCGTATCGAGAAGAAGCTGATGGAAACCGGCGACTACGATCGCATCGTGTCCTTCTCCCGCCCCGGCGTCTCGCAGGTGACCTTCATGGCCCGCGAGGACATCCATTCCAGCGAGATCCCCGAACTCTGGTACCAGATCCGCAAGAAGATCAGCGACATTCGCGCCACCTTGCCGCAAAGCATCCAGGGCCCGTTCTTCAACGACGAGTTCGGCACCACCTACGGCAACATCTATGCGCTCACCGGCAAGGGCTTCGACTACGCGGTGATGAAGGACTATGCCGACCGCCTGCAACTGCAATTGCAGCGGATCAGGAACGTCGGCAAGGTCGAGCTGATCGGCCTGCAGGACGAGAAGATCTGGATCGACCTGTCCAACACCAAGCTGGCCACCCTCGGCCTGCCCCTGGCGGCGGTACAGAAGGCGCTGGAGGAACAGAACGCGGTGGCCTCCTCCGGGTTCTTCGAGACCGCCAGCGACCGCGTGCAGTTGCGCGTTTCCGGGCGTTTCGATTCGGTGGAGGAGATCCGCGACTTCCCCATCCGCGTCGGCGACCGCACCTTCCGCATCGGCGACGTGGCCGAGGTTCGCCGCGGCTTCAACGATCCGCCGGCGCCGCGCATGCGCTTCATGGGCGAGGACGCCATCGGCCTGGCGGTAGCGATGAAGCCGGGCGGCGACATCCTGGTGCTGGGCAAGGCCCTGGAAACCGAGTTCGCCCGCCTGCAGCAGTCGCTGCCGGCCGGACTGGAACTGCGCAAGGTGTCCGACCAGCCGGCGGCGGTACGTACCGGGGTCGGCGAGTTCATCCGGGTGCTGGCCGAGGCGCTGGTGATCGTCCTGCTGGTGAGCTTCTTCTCCCTCGGCCTGCGCACCGGCCTGGTGGTGGCGCTGTCGATCCCGCTGGTGCTGGCGATGACCTTCGCCGCCATGCATTACTTCGGCATCGGCCTGCACAAGATCTCCCTCGGCGCCCTGGTGCTGGCGCTGGGATTGCTGGTGGACGACGCGATCATCGCGGTGGAGATGATGGCGGTGAAGATGGAGCAGGGCTACGACCGCCTCAAGGCGGCCGCCTTCGCCTGGACCAGCACCGCCTTCCCGATGCTCACCGGCACCCTGATCACCGCCGCCGGCTTCCTGCCGATCGCCACCGCGCAGTCCGGCACTGGCGAATACACCCGCTCGCTGTTCCAGGTGGTGACCATCGCCCTGGTGGTCTCCTGGTTCGCCGCGGTGGTCTTCGTTCCCTACCTGGGGGCCAAGCTGCTGCCGGACCTGGCCAGGTTGCACGCGCAGAAGCACGGCGGCAGCGCCGATGGCTACGATCCCTATGCTACGGCCTTCTACCAGCGCTTCCGGCGTCTGGTGGAGTGGTGCGTGCGCTACCGCAAGACGGTGATCGTCCTGACCCTCGCCGCCTTCGTCGGCGCGCTGCTGCTGTTCCGCCTGGTGCCGCAGCAGTTCTTCCCGCCCTCGGCGCGCCTGGAGCTGCTGCTGGACATCAAGCTGGCGGAGGGCGCCTCACTGCGCTCTACCGGCGAGGAAGTCCAGCGCCTGGAAAAAATGCTGCAGGGCCATGACGGCATCGACAACTACGTGGCCTACGTCGGCACCGGCTCGCCCCGCTTCTACCTGCCGCTGGACCAGCAATTGCCGGCGGCCAGCTTCGCCCAGGTGGTGGTGCTGGCCAAGGACCTGGAGAGCCGCGAGGCGCTGCGCAAGTGGCTGATCGAGCGGATGAACGAGGACTTCCCGCACCTGCGCAGCCGCATCAGTCGCCTGGAGAACGGGCCGCCGGTGGGCTATCCGGTGCAGTTCCGGGTTTCCGGCGAGGACATCCCGCAGGTTCGCGAACTGGCGCGCAAGGTCGCCGACAAGATGCGCGAGAACCCGCACGTGGTGAATGTGCACCTGGATTGGGAAGAGCCGAGCAAGGTGGTGTACCTGAGCATCGACCAGGAGCGCGCCCGTGCCCTGGGGGTGAGCACCGCCAGCCTGTCGCAGTTCCTGCAGAGCGCGCTGACCGGCTCGCACGTGAGCTTCTTCCGCGAAGACAACGAGCTGATCGAGATCCTCCTGCGCGGCACCGAGCAGGAGCGTCGTGACCTGTCGTTGCTGCCGAGCCTGGCGGTGCCGACCGAGAATGGCCGGAGCGTGGCGCTGTCGCAGATCGCTACGCTCGAATACGGCTTCGAAGAGGGCATCATCTGGCACCGCAACCGCCTGCCGACGGTCACCGTGCGTGCCGATATCTACGACGATTCGCTGCCGGCGACCCTGGTCGCGCAGATCGCCCCGACCCTGGAACCGATCCGCGCCGAGCTGCCGGACGGCTACCTGCTGGAGGTGGGCGGCACGGTGGAGGACGCGGCGAAGGGCCAGAGTTCGGTGAACGCCGGCGTGCCGCTGTTCATCGTGGTGGTGTTGAGCCTGCTGATGGTGCAGTTGCGCAGCTTCTCGCGGATGGCGATGGTATTCCTCACCGCACCGCTGGGCCTGATCGGCGTGACCCTGTTCCTGCTGCTGTTCCGCCAGCCGTTCGGCTTCGTGGCGATGCTCGGGACCATCGCCCTGGCCGGCATGATCATGCGCAACTCGGTGATCCTGGTGGACCAGATCGAACAGGACATCAGCCATGGACTGGATCGCTGGCACGCCATCATCGAGGCTACCGTGCGGCGTTTCCGGCCCATCGTGCTGACCGCGCTGGCGGCGGTGCTGGCGATGATCCCGCTGTCGCGCAGCGTGTTCTTCGGGCCGATGGCGGTGGCGATCATGGGCGGGCTGATCGTCGCCACCGTGCTCACCCTGCTGTTCCTGCCGGCGCTCTATGCCGCCTGGTTCCGCGTGAAGAAGGACGAGGCGCGGGCCTGACGGGAGAAGGGGACGGGGCGATCGCGCCCCGTCCGTCGGCTCACCTGGCCGCGCCGAAGACCTTCTTGGCCAGGCCGGTGGCGGCAGCCGCCGGGTTCTGGCGGATGCTCTTCTCCTGCCTGGCGATCATCTCGAAGAGCCCGTCGAGGGCCTGCTCGGTGACATAGCCCTCGACGTTGGCGCTCTTCGCATCGACCACCCCAAGGGTCGCCGCCTGGCTGGCGAAGGCGTTGTACTGCTTGACCAGGCCGACCTCGTCGGTGGCCTGCTTGACGATCGGCAGGAACTTCGCGCGCAGCTGTTCGCGGCTGGACTTGTCCAGGTATTCGGTGGCGGCGTCGTCACCGCCCTTGAGGATGCCCTTGGCGTCGGCCACGGTCATCTTCTTCACCGCCTCCACCAGCAGGCCCTGGGCCTGCGGCACGGCAGCCTCGGCGGCGCGGTTCATGCTCGCCTCGAGCTGGTCGACCTGGGCGCCCATGCCGAACTGCTTCATCAGCTTCGCCGCCTTGCCCAGCTTGCCGGGCAGTTCGATGCGCACGTCCGGGTTGTTGTTGAAGCCGCCCGGCTGGCCAAGCTGGCGGACGGCGATCTGCGCGCCCTGGGTCAGGGCGTCCTTCAGGCCGCTGGAGGCGTCGTTCTGCGACAGGTCGGCGAGGGACAGGGCGAGGGCGTTGGCCGAGAGCAGCAGGCCGGCGCAGAGGGCAGTGAGTCGGAACATGACAGCGTCCTTGATGTGGAACGTACGGGGTATCCGGCCGCTCGTCGTGAGGTGGATCGGCAACCGGTAGCGAATAGGAGGTGGAGTGTACTGGAGGGAACCGCCGGTTCGCACCGGCGGCATGCCGCGGTGTGCTTCAGCGCGCCGATTCGACCTGCACGCGATAGGGCTGCGGGTCGCTGCCGTCGAGTTTCACCGAGTGGCGGGTGGTGTCGATGAACAGCAACTGGCCGTTCAGCTCGATGCGCGCGCTCACCGCATAGCTGTGGCCCGGCTTGACCTGCTTCGGGTCGTACTCCAGGTGGAACGCCAGCGGCACCTGGCTGGTGATCTCGCGGGTCTGGCTGGCCAGTTGCACCGAGGGGGCGTCGGCCAGGGACACGTCTTCCAGGCTCACGCTCAGGCGCGCCGAGGGCGGCAGGGCGATACGCTCGCGGTAGAAGACCTCACCATCGAAGCTGGCGTTCGAAGTCGATTGCTGGGTACCGCAGCCGGCGAGAATGCTGGCGGCGAGCAGCAATGGCAGTTTTTTCATGGGAGCCTCCTTTCAGACGGAACAAGAAAACGAGCGGGCCTCTGACCCGGGAAACCAGCATAGGTTGCCGGGACGGAACAGGGAAAGGTCGCAGGATATTTCAGCGGAGCGACGCCCGTCCCTCGCGGGGCGGGCGCCGGGCTTCAGTTGGCGGCCGCGTCGTTGCTTTCGGCGGCGGCTTCCTCGGCGGGGCGCTCCAGCGCCACCTGGCGGATCGACAGACGGATCTCCGCCGGCAGCACGCGCTTGGCGGCGCCTTCGGCCAGTTCGCCGAGCAGTTCGTGGTAGCTCAGCTTGCCGGCCTCGTCCTTGCGCAGCACGCGCAGGTCGAGAAGGGTCTGGATGAAGTGGCGGAACAGGCTCTTGTCGAAGAACTCCGGGGCGTTCAGGCCATGCAGGATCGACAGGCGCTGGGCCATCACGGTGCAGAGGTTCTCCAGTTCCTCGGCGGTCAGGGCGTTCTGCCCGGCGTTGAGCAGCAGGGCGATGGCCATGTAGAAGCGCTGCAGGGTCTGGGTCACCGAACGAGCGAGGAGGATCAGCAGCACATATTGCCGCGAGCTTGGCGCCGGGCGGATGAAGGTGTCGTTCTCCTGGCGCAGCAGGTCCTGTTCCACCAGGGCCGCCAGCCACTGGTCGATCACCGCGTCGAGTTCGTCCAGGCTCCAGCGGATGAACAGTTCCGCCTGCAGGTAGGGATAGAGCGCGCGGGCGAAGCGCAGCAACTGTTCGCGGCTGATCCGCGAGTTGCTCTGGAAGAAGCTGGCGATCAGCGCCGGCAGGGCGAAGACGTGGAGGACGTTGTTGCGGTAGTAGGTCGCCAGCACCGCGTTCTGTTCGTCGAGATAGAGGATGCGGCCCAGCGCGTCCTTCTGCTCGGCCAGCAGGTTCATGCTCTTCACGTATTCGATCAGGGCCTGGCCGTCGCCGTCCGGCAGGGTCGCGCTGGGCGAGTAGGGCACCTTGCGCAGCAACGCCAGGTAGAGGTCGAGGATTCGCGCCAGGGCGCTTTCGTCGAGGGCCTGGCGGCTGGTGGAGAGCAGCGCCAGGGCGACCAGGTTGACCGGGTTGATCGCCGCCGCGTCGTTGAGGTGGCGGGCGACGTCCTTGGCCAGCAGGTTGGTGGTCTGCGGCAGCCAGTCGGGGCGGTATTCCGGGCCGAGGTCCTGGTCCTGCCAGTCGGGCTGGTGGCGGTCGAGGAACTGGTCGAGATGGATCGGCTCGCCGAAGTTCACCCAGACCTGGCCAAAACGCTGCTTCAGGGCGCCGACCACCTTGAACAGGTCGAATATCGACTCCTTCTTCTTGGTCGCGCCGCGCAGTTCGCCGAGGTAGGTGCGGCCTTCCAGCACGCGCTCGTAGCCGATGTAGACCGGCACGAAGACGATCGGCCGGCGCGAGTCACGGAGGAAGCTGCGCAGGGTGATGGCGAGCATGCCGGTGCGTGGGTGGAGCATGCGCCCGGTGCGCGAACGGCCGCCCTCGACGAAGTACTCGGTGGAGAAGCCGCGGGAGAACAGGGTGTGCAGGTACTCGTTGAACACCGCGGTGTAGAGCTGGTTGCCCTTGAAGCTGCGGCGCATGAAGAAGGCCCCGCCGCGGCGCAGGATCGAGCCGATCACCGGCATGTTCAGGTTGATCCCGGCGGCGATGTGCGGCGGGGTCAGGCCGTTGCGGAACAGCAGGTAGGAGAGCAGCAGGTAGTCGATGTGGCTGCGGTGGCAGGGCACGTAGACGATCTCGTTGCCCTGGGCCACGTCCTGCACCCGCTCGATGTGGTTGACCTTGACACCTTCGTACAGCTTGTTCCAGAACCAGCTGAGGATGACTTCGAGGAAGCGGATCACCGGATAGGAGAAGTCCGAGGCGATTTCATTGGCGTAGCGCAGTGCGATGCCTTCGGCCTTTTCCTGGGATATCCGTTCGCTCTCGCATTCCTCGCTGATCGCCTGGCGTACCAGCGGCGCGCGCAGCAGGCCTTTGACCAGGTTGCGGCGGTGCGACAGGTCGGGACCGATCACCGCGGTCTTCAGGTTGCGGAAGTGCACCCGGAGGATACGGTTGACCATGCGCAGCGTGCGTTCGTGGCCCTTGCCCTGTTCCACCAGCTCGCGCAGGTGAATCGGCGCGGAGAACTGCACGCGGGTCTTGCGTCCGAGGATCAGGATGCGCGCCAGCTTGCGCAGGCGCCCGGTGACCGCCCAGTTGTCGGCGAACAGCAGCTTCCAGGGGCTCGATTCGCTGTCCGGCGATTGTCCCCAGAACACGCTGACCGGAATGATCTGCGCGTCGTCGAGACCGTTCTGGCCGACCGCGGCGAGCATGCGCACCAGGGTCGGCGAGGCGCCGCGCTTATCCTGGCGGCCGAGCCAGTCGGGTTCGGGCGTCAGGTAGAAGAACGCCGCCGGCTCGATGGCGTCGCCTACCGCTACCGGCATCACCGGACGCGGCAGCCCGGCCTTGCGGCATTCGGTATCCACTACCGCGAGATCGCTGACCGAAGGCTGTTGCAGCACGTAGAGCACCGGCTTGCTGCGGTCGATCTTCAGGGTGAAGGCCGATTGGTTGATGGTTTCCGAGCGTACCCAGAGGTACAGCAGGCGGCGCAGGGCGCCAAAACCAAAGCGGCGGAAAGGGTAGCGGGGCATACGGTGTCTACTGGCAGTTGATCGGGACCCGGCGTGACGGGCGCGGCTAGTTTGCCGCAATCCCCGGAGGGCCGCAAAAGAACGCAACGCGTCCTACGGCGAACGGCGGCGAACAGGTTGCGAATGTAGAACCTTCGGCAGGCGTTCGGGTTCTGTCACGTTTTGCCAAGGTTCTCCCGATGCCCCGTATTGCCAGGCGGCGGGGCGCTTCGGCTATAGTCCCTGCGCGTTTTTCGCGGCCCTGGCCGGACATGGCGGCGGCCGCCGGAACAGGTAGGGGACCATGATCGAAACAAGAAACCTCGGCAAACGCTTCGGCTCGCGGGTGGCGGTGGACGACCTGTCCTTCCAGGTGGAGACGGGGGAGGTACTGGGCTTCCTCGGTCCGAACGGCGCCGGCAAGTCCACCACCATGAAGATGCTCACCGGCTTCCTGGCGCCCAGCGCCGGCACCGCGAGCATCTTCGGCTTCGACATCCGCAACCGCACGCTGCAGGCGCAGCGGCTGATCGGCTACCTCCCGGAAGGTTCGCCCTGCTACGCGGAAATGACTGTGCAGGGCTTCCTCGATTTCATCGCCGAGATCCGTGGCTACCGTGGTGCCGGCAAGCGCGAGCGGGTCGCCCGGGCACTGGGGCTGCTGGAACTGGACGAGGTGCGCCGGCAGACCATCGAAACCCTCTCCAAGGGCTTCCGCCGGCGTGTCGGCCTGGCCCAGGCGATCCTCCACGAACCGCGGGCGCTGGTGCTCGACGAGCCCACCGACGGGCTCGATCCGAACCAGAAGCACCAGGTCCGCGAACTGATCCGCGGCCTCGCGCAGGAGCGCATCGTGATCATCTCCACCCATATCCTCGAGGAAGTCTCGGCGCTGTGCAGCCGCGCCCTGGTGATCGGCGGCGGGCGGCTGCTGGCGGACAGCACGCCGCTGGAGCTGGCCAGCCGCTCGCGCTACCACCAGGCGGTGACGCTCTACAGCGACGAGCCCCTGGATGCCGTGGCGCTGGCGGTGCTGCCGGGCGTGGCGGGCATCGAGGAGAACCCCGCCGAAGGCAGCCTGACCGTCCTGGCGCAGCCGGGCGCGGTAATCTTCCCCCAGGTCAGCGGGCTGGTCGCCGAGCGCGGCTGGCGGATCCGCGAACTGGACGTGGAGCGCGGCCGGCTCGACGAGGTATTCCGCAACCTGACCCGGGGGACGGAGGCATGAAGCAACTGCCGGTGATCTTCAAGCGCGAGCTGGCGAGTTATTTCGCCACGCCGCTGGCCTATGTGTTCATCGTGATCTTCCTGGTCCTGGCGGGCGTGTTCACCTTCTACCTGGGCAACTTCTACGAACGCAACCAGGCCGACCTGGCCTCCTTCTTCGCCTTCCATCCCTGGCTCTACCTGTTCCTGGTTCCCGCGCTGGCCATGCGCCTGTGGGCGGAGGAGCGCAAGTCCGGCTCGATCGAGCTGCTGATGACCCTGCCGCTGACCCGCTTCGAAGCCGTGGCCGGCAAGTTCCTGGCCGCCTGGGCGTTCGCCGGAATCGCACTGCTGCTGACCTTCCCCATGGTGCTCACGGTGAACTACCTGGGCGAGCCGGACAACGGTGCGATTCTCGCCGGCTACCTGGGCAGTTGGCTGCTGGCCGGCGGCTACCTGGCCATCGGTTCGTGCATGTCGGCCCTGGCGAAGAACCAGGTGATCGCTTTCATCCTCGCCGTGGCCGCCTGCTTCCTGTTCATGCTCAGCGGCTTTCCGCTGGTGCTCGATGCGTTCAGCCAGTGGGCGCCGCAGTGGTTGCTCGATGCGGTGGCCTCGCTGAGCCTGCTGACCCGCTTCGATGCCGTCAGCAAGGGCGTCATCGACCTGCGCGACCTGCTGTATTTCGTCAGCCTGATCGTCGCCTGGCTGGCCGCCACGGCGGTGGCGGTCGAGCTGAAGAAAGCCGAATGAGGGGGAGTCGATGAAACGCGTGTTGTCCTCTGGCGCCGGGCTGTTGCTGATCGCGCTGGCATTCCTGGCCTTCAACATGGTCTCCGGCCTGCTGTTCAGCGGCGCGCGGCTCGACCTGACCGAGCAGAAGCTCTACACCATCAGCCCCGGCACCAAGCGGATCCTGGCCGGCCTCGACGAGCCGATCAACCTGTACTTCTTCTATTCGGATAGCGGTGCCCGGGAACTGGTGCCGCTGCGCAACTACGCCAGGCGCGTCGAGGAACTGCTGCGCGCCTACGAGGGCGAGGCGAACGGCAGGATTCGCCTGCAGGTGATCGATCCCGAGCCGTTCTCCGAGAACGAGGACAAGGCCACCGAGTTCGGCCTGCAAGGAATTCCCCTGCAGCAGGGCGGCGACAACCTGTACTTCGGCCTGGCCGGCAGCAACGCCCTGGACGGAGTCCAGGTCATACCCTTCTTCCCGCTCGATCAGGAGGAGTTCCTCGAATACGACATCAGTCGCCTGGTGCAGACCCTGGCCCAGCCGCAGCGGCCGGTGGTCGGCCTGATGTCGTCGCTGCCGCTCAATGGCGGCTTCGACATGGCCAGCCGGCAGCCGACCTCGCCGTGGATGGTCATGGAGGAAATCCGCCAGCAATTCGACCTGCGCAGCCTCAAGAGCGATGCCACGGAAATCCCGCCGGAGGTCTCGGTGCTGCTGCTGGTGCATCCCAAGCAGTTACCCGAGCAGACGCTATACGCCATCGACCAGTTCGTCCTGCGCGGAGGCAAGCTGCTGGCGTTCGTCGACCCCTTCAGCGAGGCCGACAGCGGCAGCGATTTCGCCGCTACGCTGGATGGCGACAAGTCGTCCGACCTCGCGCCGCTGTTCGAGGCCTGGGGGCTGCGGCTGCTGCCGGGCAAGGTGCTCGGCGATGGCGCCTATGCGATGTCCATCAGTCTTGGCCGGGACCAGCGTCCGGCCCGGCATCCGGCCTGGCTCAGCTTGCCGCGCGAGGCGCTGGACCAGGACGACATCGCCACTGCCGGCCTGGAAAGCCTGACCCTGGCGACGCCCGGCATCCTCGAAAGGCTCCCCGGAGCGAGCACCAGCTTCACGCCTTTGCTGCAAAGCTCGGCCCAGGCGATGCCGTTCGATGCCTCGCGCTTCGGCCTGCTGCGCGACCCCGGCGATCTGATGCGCGAGCTGCGCCCGAGCGGCCGGCGGCATACTCTCGCCGCCCGTATCCAGGGGCCGGCGAAGAGTGCCTTCGCGGAGGGCATCGAGGGGCATCGGGAAGGCCTGAAGGAGGCGCGCAACATCAATGTCATCGTCGTGGCCGATACCGACCTGCTCAGCGATCGCATGTGGGTCCAGGTGCAGGACTTCTTCGGCCAGCGTGTGCCGCAGCCCTGGGCCGACAACGGCGCGCTGGTGGTCAACGCGCTGGACAACCTGTCGGGCACCGACGCGCTGATCAGCGTGCGCTCCCGCGGCCGGTTCAGCCGGCCGTTCGTGGTGGTCGAGCGCCTGCAGCGCGAGGCCGAGACGAGCTTCCGGCAGAAGGAGGAGCAGCTCAAGCAGCGCCTCGCCGATACCGAGCAGCAACTCGCCGCCCTCCAGCAGGGTGCCGACCCGGAGAAGGCCGTCGAACTGACGCCCGAACAGCAGGCCACGGTGCGCCAGTACATGCAGGAGAAGCTGCGCATCCGCAAGGAGCTGCGCGAGGTGCAGTACCAGTTGAACGCCGATATCGACGCACTGGGCCGCACCCTGAAGCTGGTCAATATCGCCCTGGTTCCCTCGTTGCTCACGGTCGGCGTGCTGCTCGGCTGGCTCTGGCGGCGCCGGCGCATGGCCCGGGGAGGGCATTGACGCATGCGGCGCAATACGCTGATCGTCCTGCTGGCGCTGGTGGCGGCGCTGGCCGGAACCTTCGCCTGGCTGCAGCGCGAGCGCGCAGCCGAGGTACCTGCCTTGCCGGCGGCAGAGCGCTGGCTGCCGGAACTGGACAGCGCGACGCTGAGTGGCCTGCACATGCAGTTTGCCGACGGTTCGCCGGATATCCGGGTCGAGCGGCGTGCGGGCGCGTGGGTCCTGCCGGCCAAGGCCGACTATCCGGCCGACCGGCTACGCTTGTCGGCGCTGCTCGAGGCACTGGCAGAGGCGCGCAAGGTCGAGGCGAAGAGCGCCAACCCGAAGAACCGCGCGCTGCTTGGCCTGGCGGAGCGTGGCGAGGGGCAGGCGCTACGCCTGAGCCTGCATTGGCAGTCCGACGAGCCTCTGGTGCTGCTGGTGGGCAAGGATGCGCAGCATGGCGGTAGCTTCGTACGACGACTGGGCGACCCGCAGGCCTGGCTGATCGACAAGCGCCTGCCGTTGCCGAACAACGAGCTGGAGTGGCTCGACCGGCGGATCGCCACGCTGCCCTTCGCCCGGGTGCGCGAACTGCAACTGCGCTATCCGAAGGGCGAACGCCTGGATCTCTATCGCGACGACGCCGGGCAGCCGAACCTGCAGGTCCGGCAATTGCCCACAGGGCGCAAGCTGGCCTATGAGGCAGCGGCCAACGGCGCGGCGGCGCTGTTCGCCGACCTGCGTTTCGCCGATGTAGCGCCGCTGGCGCAGGTGGGATTCAGACAGGCGCCATTGCTCCTGGCGTTCAGCCTGCGGACGTTTTCCGGCGCGCGCCTGGATGGCGAGATTCGGCGCCAGGGCGAGCAATACTGGTTGTTGCCGAAGAGCGTCGAGGGCTTCGCCGAGGGCGAGGTCGCCGCCCATCCTGACTGGGCCTATCGGATCGAAGAGGACCGCTACCGCGCCCTGGCCCGGCACCTGCCGGAGCTGCTGGCGCGCTGAGCGGGCTCAGCCGGCGGTCTGGCCGGCCAGTTCGCGCATGCGTTGCAGCACGGCGTTCAGGCCGTTGCTGCGCGAGGGCGACAGTTGGCGGGAAAGACCCAGGCAGGTGAACCAGTCGTTGAGGTCCAGGCGCGCCAGCTCGCGGGTCTCGATGCCGTCGACCCGTGCCAGCAGCACCGCCAGCAGGCCGCGGATCAGGCGCGCGTCGCTGTCGGCACGGAAGCGCCAGTGGCCGTCGCGCTGCTCGCCGAGCAGCCAGACCAGGCTTTCGCAACCGTGCACGCGATGCTCTTCCTGGCGTTCGTGTTCCGCGAGCGGCGCCAGGCGCTCGCCCCATTGCAGCAGCAGACGCGCACGCTGTTCCCAACTGGCGGTGTGACCGAAGGCGTCCAGTGCCTCCTGGGCCTGTTCGGGGAGAACCGGGTTCATCGCAGCAACTCCAGTGAGCGGTCGAGGGCCAGGAAGAAGCGCTCCAGGTCGTCGGCATCGTTGTACAAGCCCAGCGAGACACGCAGGGCGCCGGGTACCTCGAGGCGTTGCAGCAGCGGCATCGCGCAATGGTGGCCGGCGCGCACCGCGATGCCCTGTTCGCCGAGCAGGTGGGCGAGATCGGCGACGTGCACGCCGTCGACGCAGAAGCTGGCCAGCGCCGCCTGCGGTTCGCCGAGCAGGCTGACGCCGTCGCGCGCCAGCAGGCCGGCGAGCAGGCGGGCGTGGAGGGCGCCTTCGTGGGCGGCGACTTCGGCTTCGTCCAGGGTGGCCAGCCAGTCGATGGTCGCGCCTAGGCCGATCGCCGCGGAAACCGCCGGGGTGCCCGCCTCGAAGCCGAGCGGAGCGGCATGGAAGCTGGCTTCGTGGAAGCCGGTGTGGCGTACCATCTCGCCGCCGAACTGCCAGTGCGCCAGTTGCTCCAGGGCCTGTGGGCGACCCCAGAGCACGCCGATGCCGTCGGGGCCGTAGAGCTTGTGGCCGGAGAATGCGTAGAAGTCGCAGCCCAGGCCCGGCAGGTCGTGGCGTCCGTGGACGCTGCCCTGGGCGCCGTCGACCAGGGTCCAGGCACCGCGCTCGCGGGCCAGCTGGATCAACTCCACCACCGGTTGCCAGGTGCCGAGAACGTTGGACAACTGGCTGATCGCCAGCAGGCGGGTGCGCTCGCCGATGATATGGCGGGCCTGCTCCAGGTCGATCACCCCGCGCTCGTCCAGCGGCAACACGCGCAGGACCAGGCCGCGGCGCAGGGCCAACTGCTGCCAGGGAAGCAGGTTGGCATGGTGTTCCAGGGCACTGACCAGCAGTTCGTCGCCAGGCCGGAAATGCCGCTCCAGGCCATAGGCCACCAGGTTGATCGCCTCTGTGGTGCCGCGGGTGAACAGTACCTCGGCCGGGTTGCCGGCGTGCAGCCAGTGGGCGACGCGGCTGCGCGCGGCCTCGAAGGCCCGGGTGGCACGCTCGCCGGGGACATGTTGGGCGCGGTGGACGTTGGCGGCGCCGCCGAGGTAGTAGCCGTTCAGGGCGTCGAGTACGGCCTGTGGCTTCTGGGCGGTGGCGGCGCTGTCGAGGTAGGTCAGGCCTTCCGCGGCGAAGGCGGAAAAGGCCGGAAAGTCGGCGCGCCAGGGAGACGGCAGGGACATGGCGGACACTGTGCGAGGACGGTTACAGGGGAAAGGGTAGCGCACCCGGCGGCGCTGGCGAGCACCGTCGGGCGAGCGGGGAGGCGAGCTGGGCTCAGTTGTGCGCGTGCAGCGCTTCGTTCAGCTCGATGGCGGTCTTGTTGGTCTTGCACTCCACCGCACCGTTCTGCGAGTTGCGGCGGAACAGCAGGTCGGGCTGACCGGCCAGGTCGCGGGCCTTGACCACTTTCACCAGGGCGTTCTGCTCGTCGAGCAGGGCGACCTTGGTGCCGGCGGTGATGTACAGGCCGGCCTCGACGATGTTGCGATCGCCCAGCGGGATGCCGATGCCGGCGTTGGCGCCGATCAGGCAGCCTTCGCCGACGCTGATGACGATGTTGCCGCCACCGGAAAGGGTGCCCATGGTCGAGCAGCCGCCGCCCAGGTCCGACCCCTTGCCGACGAACACGCCGGCGGATACGCGGCCTTCGATCATGCCCGGGCCTTCGGTGCCGGCGTTGAAGTTGACGAAACCTTCGTGCATCACCGTGGTGCCTTCACCGATGTAGGCGCCCAGGCGCACGCGGGCGGTGTCGGCGATGCGTACGCCGGCCGGGACCACGTAGTCGGTCATCTTCGGGAACTTGTCGACGGAGAAGACTTCCAGCAGCTTGCCCTTCAGTCGCGCTTCCAGTTGCAGTTCGGCCAGTTCGGCCAGGTCCACCGCGCCGATATTGGTCCAGGCCACGTTCGGCAGGAGCGGGAAGATGCCGCTCAGGTTCACAGCGTGCGGCTTGACCAGGCGGTGGGAGAGCAGGTGCAGCTTGAGGTAGGCCTCCGGGGTGGAGGACGGCGCGGCGTCTTCCGCCAACAGGGTGGCGACCAGCGGCTTCTGGCTTTCCGCCAGGCGCGAGAGCAGGGCCGACTGAGCGGCGTCGATACCCTTCAGGGCGTCGGCCAACTGGTAGGCCTGCTGCGAAGTGAAGGTCAGCGCCTGGTTGCCGGCTGCGTAGCCAAGGATCGGTGCGACGGCGGCGACGATTTCGCTCGAAGGCTTGAGCAGCGGCAGCGCGTAGAACACTTCCAGCCAGGCTTCCTGGCGGTTCTGGGTGCCGACGCCGAAGGCCAGGCTGAACAGGGATTGCGACATGTGGGTTTCCTCGAAACGGAGTGGAACGGTCAGGCCGGACGGCGGCTGAGCAGCAGGCCCAGTCCCGCGCTGCCGAGCAGCGCGGCGCAACCGCGGTTGAACAGACGCCGGGCCCGCTGGCCGGCGAGCAGCCGGCCGAGGTGGAGCCCGGCATAGGAATAAAGAGCGATGGCCAGCCATTCGAGCAGCAGGAATGCCGCGCCGAGCTGGGCGAACTGGGCGCCCAGCGGTTGGCCGGGATCGACGAACTGCGGCAGGAAGGCGGTGAAGATCAGGATCGCTTTCGGGTTGCCCGCCGCCACCAGGAACTCCTGGCGCCCCAGGCGCCAGAGGCTGGGACGCACCGGGCTGGCTTCGTTCGCCAGTGGCTGCGCATCGGCCCGCCACAATTGCACCGCAAGCCACAACAGGTAGGCAGCGCCGAGCAGCTTGATCGCCAGGAACAGCCAGGCCGAGGTGTGCAGCACCAGCGCCAGCCCGGAGGCGGCCAGGGCGAGCATGCCGGCGAATGCCAGCAGGCGCCCGCCGCCGGCCAGCGAGGCGGTGGCGAAACCGTGCCGCGCGGCGTTGTTCAGCGACAGCAGGTTGTTCGGCCCCGGCGCCAGGTTGAGGGCGAAGCAGGCGGGTACGAACAGGGCCCAGGCGATGCTCATGCGGCCTCCCGTTCAGGCCAGGGCGGCGGCGTAGGCGTCGGGCTTGAAGCCGACCAGCGTCCTGCCGCCCAGTTCCAGCACCGGGCGCTTGATCATCGACGGCTGGGCCAGCATCAGCTCGATCGCCTTGGCTTCGTCGAGATCGGCCTTCTGCGCTTCGTCGAGCTTGCGGAAGGTGGTGCCGGCGCGGTTGAGGACGGTTTGCCAGCCGTGCTCCGCGCACCAGCGCCGCAGGTGTTCGCGGTCGATGCCGACGGTCTTGTAGTCGTGGAAGTCGTAGGCGACCTTGTGCTCGTCGAGCCAGGTCCGAGCCTTCTTCATGGTGTCGCAGGCTTTGATGCCGTAGAGAACGTAGGTCATTGCTTCTCCCGAGGCCCGGGTCTTCCCGGGCCCTGCCGATAGGTCGCCGAAAGGTGATCGCCGGATTATGCCACGTCGTTCCGCCCCTGTGCGGTCTCGGGGCTACCGCGCTCGGGAGCGGCGTGACGGCAGATAGCCGTGGACGGGCGGGCGGACAGGGAGCCGGGCTGTTTCCCTGGCCGGGAACGGAGAGAGCGCAGGTTGAACAGGTCGATTCGGCTCGCTGGAGAGCATCCTTACCGGTACTTTCGGAATGCTCCGGTCCGCGCTGTACAATCCTTCCCCCGCCGAGGAGATTTCCCATGAGTTGCATCGGTCGCCAGATAGACCAATTACGCCTGCAGATACCGGGCTTCGCCTGCAAGCCCGGCTGCCACGATTGCTGCGGGCCGGTTACCGCCTCGTCGGAAGAGATGGCCCGCCTGCCGGTGAAGAGCGAGGCCGAACACGACGCCGCCCTGGCCGAGTGGAACTGCGTCCATCTCGGACCGAACGGCTGCGAGGCCTATGAGGAACGTCCGCTGATCTGCCGGCTGTTCGGCACCACGCCGAACCTGCCCTGCCCGGAGGGGCGGGGGCCCGAAGTGCCGGTGGCGGAGCAGGTGGAGCGACAGGTGCATGCGCTGATCGCCAGCACTCGCCAGGTGCTGGTGTAGCGGCCTGCCCGCCGCTAGGTTTCCGCGGTCTCGGTGGCGCGGGACTGCAGGGCCGGTTCGAAGGCTGGTTCGGGCGGCGTTTCCTCTAGGGGCATCGGCTCGTCCGCAGAGAGTTTCTGGAGAACCGCGGCGATCCGCTCGATGCTCTCTTCGAGCTCGAGCACCCGGTTGACCATGTACAGGATCATCTCCGGCGAACTCAGGTGCGCCAGCCGCATGGTCGCCTGCAAGTCGTCGTGGCGGTTGTCCCGGTCGGCCATCAGTGTCTCAGCCAGGCTCTTCAGCAACAGCATCTCGGCGCGCCTCATGGGCCGCTGCTCCGCGATTCCGCGGTAGGGGAAAAAGCTCGTTCCATCTCGCGACCTACCCGAAACGACTACATCCAAAGGTGTAATTCTACATTGCCATCACTTCGATCGTCGGACAATAGTCGCGTTCCAGACGCCTTGCACAGGTGACGAACGGGACTCGAAGCGGCCTGGTCTGCATGGCCGGGTGATGGGCGAGTTCCTTGATGCGGGGCGGCGGCTGTTTGGCGCAGGACAAAAAAAGCCCCGCCGGGTAGGCGAGGCTCAGGGGGAGAACAGCGTGCGGGGGCTCGCTGTCCGGGATGAATCGTCGTGGTGCGCTTAGCCGCAGGGCTGCTGCGGACCGCCGGTCATGCTCTCGACGCTGTCCAGTACGGCATGGCCCTTGCCGACCTTCTGCACGTCGTCGACGTCGCGCATGATGCTGCCGCCGTCGCTCATCTGGTTGCGGGTCTTGATCAGGTTGGTGGTGATGTCCAGCAGGCTGCGACCGGTAGCGATCAGGTCATTGGTGGCGCTGGGGGTGCAAGGGGTGTTGGCGGAGGCGACCTGAGCCTGGCCGGGTTGCCCGGGCTGGGTGGTGCGGTAGCCCTGGGTCAGTGCGTTCTGCTGGAGGCAGCCGGAGGTGGCGGCGAACATCGAGGCGAGCAGCAGTGCGGAAGTAAGTCCCTTGCTTGTCATGGCGGCATTCCTTTGTCTGAGTGGGCGCTGCACCCCGTACTCCTTCGGGGCGTCGTCCTGGCCGACGCTACGGCGGGCCTGGACTGAAGGGGAGTGTAGGAGCGTCTCGCACCGCTATGAAATAGCTCGGATGTACTAGTGCGGGAACCTTGGCCGGGCGCCCCGGTCGTCGCCGCGGAGGGGGCGGACGCGCGGGGTAGAGCGGCGGGGCTAGGAAAGACCGTACGGATTGTGCGAATGTCGGATAGCTGCCTACCGATCGCGATGGTGCAATCGGCGCAGTCGCATCGTCCAGGGACGAAGCCGGAGATCCCCGCCCTCATGCAAACCGTGTACACCGTTCTGACCCTGCTGCTGGTCGTCGGCGCCACCCGCCTGGCTGCCCAGTTGCTGCCCTTGCCGCTACCCCTGATCCAGATCGCCGCCGGGGCCCTGCTGGCCTTGCCGTCCCTCGGACTGCACATTGCCCTCGACCCGGAGCTGTTCCTCTTCCTGTTCATTCCGCCGCTGCTGTTCGTCGACGGCTGGCGTATTCCCAAGCGGGAAGTCTGGCGGATGCGCTGGCCGATCCTGATGATGGCGTTCGGCCTGGTGTTCTTCACCGTGGTCGGCGCCGGCTATTTCATCCATCTGCTGATCCCGGAAGTTCCCCTGGCGGCTTCCTTCGCCCTCGCCGCCGTGCTGTCGCCCACGGACGCCCTGGCGGTCTCGGCGATCACCCAGGGGCGGCTGCCCAAGCGCCTGATGCACCTGCTGGAGGGCGAGGCGCTGATGAACGATGCCTCTGGCCTGGTGGCATTCAAGTTCGCCATCGCCGCGGCGATGACCGGCGTGTTCTCGCTGGTGGACGCCAGCCTCAACTTCCTCCTGGTCGCGGTCGGCGGCCTGGCCATCGGGGTGTTCCTCAGCTGGTCGCTGGGCCGCATCCGCGCCTGGATGATCTCCCGTGGCTGGGACGACCCGGCGACCCACGTGGTACTGATGCTGTTGCTGCCGTTCGCCTCCTACATGGTGGCGGAACACCTGGGCGTCTCCGGGATTCTCTCGGCGGTGGCGGCCGGCATGATGCAGAGCTGGGTCGACCTGCTGCCGCGGCAGACTTCCACGCGCCTGCTCAACCGCAGCGTCTGGTCGATGCTGGAGTTCGCCTTCAACGGCGTGGTGTTCCTGCTGCTCGGCCTGCAGTTGCCGGACATCATGAAGTCGGTGGCCAACCACCACGGCGACCTGCTCTGGCGTTCCTCGCTGCTGCTGGCCTACGTGGCGGCGATCACCGCCGTGCTGATGCTGATCCGCTACGGCTGGGTCTATGGCTACTGGAAGCTGTCGCTGCGCATCGATCGCTGGCGCGGCAAAAGCCCGCCCGGGCTGAGCGGCATCTCCCTGCGCCGTCTCTCCGCCCTCAGTGCATTGAGCGGCGTGCGTGGTGCGGTGACCCTGGCGGCGGTGCTGTCGGTACCGATGAGCCTGATGGATGGCAGCGCCTTCCCGCAGCGCGACCTGATCATCTTCATCGCCACCAGCGTGATCCTGATTTCCCTGATCGGCGCGACCATCGGCCTGCCGCTGCTGCTGCGCGGGCTGCCGGCGAGCAACAATGGCGCCCACGAGCGCGAGCGGCGTGAGGCCTGGCGCAAGACCGCGGAGGCGGCGATCCGGGCCCTGGAGAGCGAGGAACTGCCGCAGGTGGAAGGCAACGATGCGGCGAATACTTCGCGGGTCGCCGAGGCGCGTGCGCAGATCATGGCCGAATACCGCCAGTCGCTGGATACCGCACCGACCACCGATGAGGCCCGCGACCAGGCCCAAGCCCTGGAGATCGCCGACAAGGCCTTGCGCCTGAAGGCGTTGCGCGCGCAGCGCCTGGAACTGTACCGGCAGCGGCGTAACAACGAGATCGACGACGAGACCCTGGGCGACATCCTGCGCGAGCTGGACCAGCAGGAAAGCTGGCTGACCAATCGCTTCGCCCGCTGGGTGTGAACGAAAAGGGATCGCCGCGGCGATCCCTTTTCGTTTCTCCGCGCAGGCTTCAGCGCGCCCGCAGGTAGTCGCGGATGCGCTCGGCGGCTTCGACGCACTCGGCCAGTGGTGCCACCAGGGCCATGCGCACGCGGTTGGCGCCGGGGTTCTCGCCGTCCACCTCGCGCGACAGGTAGGAACCCGGCACCACCGTCACGTGCTGCTGCTCGAACAGTTCGCGGGTGAATACGGTGTCGTCCACCGGGGTACGTGCCCACAGGTAGAAACTGCCGTCCGGGCGCTGTACGTCGAGCACGCCGTCGAGGATCGCCAGCACGGCGTCGAATTTCTCGCGGTAGAGGCTGCGGTTGGCGCGCACATGGACCTCGTCGTTCCAGGCGGCGATGCTCGCCAACTGGGTCTGCACCGGCATGGCGCAGCCGTGGTAGGTGCGGTAGAGGAGGAATTTCTTCAGGATCTCCGCGTCGCCGGCGACGAAGCCCGAGCGCAGGCCGGGCAGGTTGGAGCGCTTGGACAGGCTGTGGAACACCACGCAGCGGCTGAAGTCCGTGCGGCCCAGCTCGGCGCAAGCGTTGAGCAGGCCGGGCGGCGGGGCGTTTTCGTCGAAGTAGAGTTCGCTGTAGCACTCGTCGGCGGCGATCACGAAGTCGTAGCGGTCGGCCAGGGCGATCAGCTTCTTCAGGGTCTCCAGCGGTACCAGGGCCCCGGTAGGGTTGCCCGGCGAGCAGAGGAAGAGAATCTGGCAGCGCTGCCAGGTCGCCTCGTCGACCGCGTCGAAATCGGGGTTGAAGCCGTTTTCCTCGCGGCAGGGCAGGTAGTGCGGCACGGCTCCGGCGAGCAGCGCCGCGCCTTCGTAGATCTGGTAGAACGGGTTCGGGCTGACCACCAGGCCGGGCGCCTCGCCGGGCTCGCTGCGGCGGACCACGGTCTGGGTGAAGGCGAACAGCGCCTCGCGGGTACCGTTCACCGGCAGTACGTGGCGCGCCGCATCCAGCCAGCCGGCCGGTACCGAGAAGCGCCGCTCGCACCAGCGCGCGATGGCCTCGCGCAGGGCCGGCAGGCCGAGGGTGGTCGGGTAGACCGCGAGCTGGTCCAGGTTCTCCGCCAGGGTTTCGGCGACGAAGCTCGGCGAGCGGTGCTTGGGCTCGCCGATGGACAGTGCGATCGGCTTCAGCGTCGCGGGCGGCCGGGCGCCGCCGAGCAGGGCGCGGAGCTTCTCGAAGGGGTAGGGCTGCAGGTTGTCGAGTGCGGTATTCATGGCGTTGGCAAGGCTTCTCAGAAGTTTATCCGGGTAGGCAGGGTGTCCCGTCCGTTGTCTTGTGACAGCTGCTCGACCAGGGCGGCCTGCAGGCGTTTGCACAGGTCGGGGTCGGCGAGCGGCTGGTTGCGCGCATCGGTGATGTAGAAGACGTCCTCCACGCGCTCGCCGAGGGTGGCGATCTTGGCGTTCTGCACCGACAGGTCGAAATCCAGGAAAATGCCGCCGATCCGCGCCAGCAGGCCTGGGCGGTCGGGGGCGATGACTTCGAGCACCGAGACCTGGCGCAACGCGTCGGTGGAAATGGTCACCTGCGGGGCGAAGGCGAAGTGCTTGAGCTGGCGCGGCACCCGGCGCTGGATGATGGTCGGGTAGTCGTCGGGGTTCTTCAGCGCGTCGATAAGCCCCTCGCGGATCTCGGCGATGCGCTCCGGGTTGTTGCCGATGGAGTCGCCGTCGGCGTCGAGCACGATATAGGTATCGAGGGTGAACTGGCTGGTGGAGGTGATGATCCGCGCGTCCTGGATGCTCAGGTTGAGCTGGTCCATGGCGGCCACGGTGACCGCGAAGAAATCGTGCTGGTCGGCGGCGTAGATGAAGATCTGCGAACCGCTCTCGAACTCGCGCTGGGTGGTTTCCTTTATCAGCACCAGCGGCGTGCCGTCGTCCGGGTGCTGGAGGATCGCCTCGGTGTGCCAGGCCACGTCGCCGGCGGTGTGGCGCAGGAAGTAGTCGTCGCCGAGCTGGCTCCATAACTGCTCGGCATCGTCCTGGTCGATGCCGTTGCGTACCAGTTGGTCGAGGGCCGCGGTCTGCGTCTGGCGGATCTGCTCCTCGCGGTCCACCGGGTTCTCCAGGCCGCGGCGCAGGGCGCGCTTGGTCTCGGTGTAGAGCTGCCGGAGCAGGCTGGCGCGCCAGGAGTTCCAGAGCGTCGGGTTGGTGGCGTTGATGTCGGCCACGGTGAGCACGTACAGGTAGTCGAGGTGGGTCTGGTCGCCGACCAGTTGGGCGAAATCGAAGATCACCTGCGGGTCGGAGAGGTCCTTGCGTTGCGCGGTGGTCGACATCACCAGATGGTTCTGCACCAGCCAGGACACCAGTTGGGTGTCCCAGAGCGGCAACTGGTGGCTCTGGCAGAAGGCCTCGGCGTCCACCGCACCGAGTTCCGAGTGGTCGCCGCCACGGCCCTTGGCGATGTCGTGGTAGAGGCCAGCGATGTAGATCAGTTCCGGCTTGGGCAGACGATCGATGATCTTGCTCGCCAGCGGATATTTCTCGGCCATCTCCGGCCGATTCAGCTTGCGCAGGTGCTTGATCAGGTTGAGGGTGTGGGCGTCCACCGTATAGATATGGAACAGGTCGTGCTGCATCTGCCCGATGATATGGCCGAACTCCGGCAGGTAGCGACCGAGGATGCCGTAGCGGTTCATCCGCCGCAGGTTGCGGTGGATACCCTGGCTGCTCTTGAACAGCTCGATGAACAGGCTGGTGTTGCGGATGTCGTGGCGGAACTCGTCGTCGATCAGGTGTCGGCTGTCGCGCAGCAGGCGAATGGTGTCGGCGCGCACGCCCTTGATTTCCGGGTGCTGGGCCATCAGCACGAAGATTTCCAGGAGGGCGAACGGGGTGCGCTTGAAGACGTTCGGGTGCGTCACCTCGATGTAGCCATCGCGCAACTGGAAGCGACTGTTCAGCGGTTGGATCTGCACCGGCTGCTCGCAGGGCAGGATGACTTCCTCGAAGTGCTGGATGATCAGGTCGTTCAGCTCGGAGATCGCCATCACCACCCGGTAGTACTTCTGCATGAAGCGTTCGACCGCCAGCTTGACGTCGTTGTCTTCGTAGCCGAACAGACGGGCGATGCTGCGCTGGTGATCGAACAGCAGGCGATCCTCGGCGCGCCCGGCGAGCATGTGCAGGGCATAGCGGACCCGCCAGAGGAACTCCTGGCTGGAAGCCAGCATGCTGCACTCGCTTTCCACCAGGAAGCCTTCGCGCACCAGGGCGTGCAGGTTGAGGCTGCCGAACTGGCGGCGGGCCATCCAGAGGATGGTCTGGATGTCGCGCAGGCCGCCGGGGGAGCCCTTGACGTTGGGCTCGAGGTTGTACTCGGTGTCGTTGTACTTGGCGTGGCGGCGCTGCTGTTCGTGGCGTTTGGCCAGGAAGAACTCCTTGCTCGGCCACATGTGCGCGCTGCCGGTAACCCGCAGCATGCGCTGGCGCAGGCTGTCAGGGCCGCAGATGGTGCGGCACTCCATGAGGGTGGTGATCACCGTCAGGTCGGCGCGTGCTTCCTCCGCGCACTGCTGCACCGAGCGCACGCTCTGGCCGACTTCCAGGCCGATGTCCCAGAGCAGGGTGAGGAAGCCTTCGATCGGTTCGCGGAAGCTCTCCTGGTCCTCGCTGTCGAGGAGGATCAGCAGGTCGACGTCGGAGTAGGGGTGGAGTTCGCCGCGGCCGTAGCCGCCCACGGCGACCAGGGCGATGTCGGCGTCGTCTCCCCAGTCGAAGCGCTGCCAGGCCTGTTGCAGGATCTGGTCGACGCACCAGGCGCGATCTTCGATCAGGCGGCGGATGTCGCGGCCGCTGTTGAAACGGTTGTCGAGCACTTCGCGGAATTGCCGGATGGCCTTCTTGAAGGCGGCGATCGGGCTGGACTTCAAGGCCAGTTCCGCCTGGAACTGCCCGCGATCGAACAATTCGGGATCCACCTGCGGCATGCGGCCTTCCTTTATCTGCTAGCGGTTGGGTTCGATACGCGAGCGCCCCGTCTTGGTGCGTTTTTGCGCTGTATTGGTGCGCGCGCTGCGCCGAATCGGGGCGTCGGCCCCGCCGGAATGGGGCGGGGCGTCGAGGCGCACGGCTGGCAGCAAAAGCCGGGCCGGATCAGGCTGCCGAGGTGCGCGGGAAGGTTTCGTCGTTGCGCAGGGTGAGGATCTCGTAGCCATCGGCGGTGACCAGCACGGTGTGCTCCCATTGCGCGGACAGCTTGCGGTCCTTGGTGATCGCGGTCCAGCCGTCGCCGAGCAGGCGGGTCTCCGGGCGGCCCTGGTTGATCATCGGCTCGATGGTGAAGATCATGCCTTCCTTCAGCTCGATGCCGGTACCCGCACGACCGTAGTGGAGGACCTGCGGCTCCTCGTGGAACACCTTGCCGATGCCATGGCCGCAGTATTCGCGGACCACCGAGAAGCCGTTCTTTTCCGCGTGCTTCTGGATGATTTCGCCGATATCGCCCAGGTGCGCGCCCGGACGCACCACGGAAATGCCCTTGTACATGCATTCCTGGGTGATCTGGCAGAGGCGGTCGGCCCATTCCGGGGTCTTGCCGACCAGGAACATCTTGCTGGTGTCGCCGTGGTAGCCGTCCTTGATGACGGTGATGTCGACGTTGAGGATGTCGCCTTCCTTCAGCGGCTTCTCGTTGGGGATGCCATGGCAGACCACATGGTTGATCGAGGTGCAGATCGACTTGGGAAAGCCCTTGTAGTTCAGCGGGGCGGGAATCGCCTTCTGCTCGTTGACGATATAGTCGTGGCAGATGCGATCCAGCTCCTCGGTGGTCACGCCGGGCTTGATGTGTTCGCCGATCATTTCCAGCACTTCGGCGGCCAGGCGGCCGGCGATGCGCATCTTCTCGATATCGTCGGGCGTCTTGATGGTGACGGTCATGCGAATTCTCTTCGGGCGTGCAAGCACGCATGAATAATAAGGAATACGCGATTCTAGCAGACCTGACCGACCGATCTACTCCCGCCCGGCCATCCGCGGCGGGTTTCACTGCGTCCACGGTTATGGTATAAAGCGCCCCGCTCCGAGGCTGCGGCCTTTTTCGGAGCACAAACCCACACATGCATCGACACGATGGCCTGGGTGCCCGCAAGGGTTGGTCATTGGGATGCGTGGAGGCCTAACCCGACTTATCGAGGAACTATCATGTCCCAAGTCAACATGCGCGATATGCTGAAGGCCGGTGTGCACTTCGGCCACCAGACCCGTTACTGGAACCCGAAAATGGGCAAGTTCATTTTCGGCGCGCGCAACAAGATCCATATCATCAACCTCGAAAAGACCCTGCCGATGTTCAACGAGGCCCTGACCTTCGTTGAGCGCCTGGCCGCTGGCAAGAACAAGATCCTGTTCGTCGGCACCAAGCGTTCCGCCGGCAAGATCGTTCGCGAGGAAGCCGCTCGTTGCGGTATGCCGTACGTCGACCATCGCTGGCTGGGCGGCATGCTCACCAACTACAAGACCATCCGTCAGTCGATCAAGCGCCTGCGCGACCTGGAAACCCAGTCCCAGGACGGCACCTTCGACAAGCTGACCAAGAAAGAAGCCCTGATGCGCAGCCGTGACCTCGAGAAGCTCGAGCGCAGCCTGGGCGGCATCAAGGACATGGGCGGCCTGCCGGACGCTCTGTTCGTGATCGACGTCGACCACGAGCGCATCGCCATCACCGAAGCCAACAAGCTGGGCATCCCGGTCATCGGCGTTGTCGATACCAACAGCAGCCCGGAAGGCGTCGACTATGTAATTCCCGGTAACGATGATGCCATCCGCGCCGTGCAACTCTACCTGAACTCGATGGCCGAAGCGGTAATCCGCGGCAAGCAGGGCGCTGCCACCAGCGCCGACGAGTTCGTCGAGGAAGCGCCGGCCGAATCCGCCGAAGGCTGATTCCGGGACGTTCAGACGTCCGACGGTGCGCAGGAAGGGGGCTAGGCCCCCTTTTTGCCACCTTTGAGTTTCTGTCCGGCAGGCCGGGCACAAAGGTTTTTTGAGAGCTACCACTCAAGAGGATTTCGAAATGGCAGAAATTACTGCAGCCATGGTTAAAGAACTGCGCGAGCGTACCGGCTTGGGCATGATGGAGTGCAAGAAGGCGCTGACCGCCGCTGGCGGCGACATCGAGAAGGCCATCGACGACATGCGCGCTGCCGGTGCGATCAAGGCTGCCAAGAAGGCCGGCAACATTGCCGCCGAAGGCTCGATCGCCGTCAAGATCGCTGCCGACAACAAGGCCGCCGTGATCATCGAAGTCAACTCCCAGACCGACTTCCTGGCCCTCCAGGACGACTTCAAGGGCTTCGTCGCCGAGAGCCTGGAAAAGGCCTTCAACGAGAAGCTGACCGACGCCGCTCCGCTGGTCGAAGCACGTGAGGAAGCTCGTCTGGCCCTGGTCGCCAAGACCGGCGAGAACGTCAACATCCGCCGCCTGACCCGCGTCGAGGGCGACGTGGTCGGCGCCTACCTGCACGGCCACCGCATCGGTGTCGTGGTCAACCTGAAAGGCGGCAACCCGGAACTGGCCAAGGACATCGCCATGCATGTCGCCGCCAGCAACCCGCAGTTCCTGAGCGCTTCGGAAGTTTCCGAAGAAGCGATCGCGAAAGAGAAGGAAATCTTCCTGGCGCTGAACGCCGACAAGATCGCCGGCAAGCCGGAGAACATCGTCGAGAACATGGTCAAGGGCCGCATCAGCAAGTTCCTCGCCGAAGCGAGCCTGGTCGAGCAGCCTTTCGTGAAGAACCCGGAAGTGAAGGTCGGCGACCTGGCCAAGCAGGCCGGCGCCGAAATCGTTTCCTTCGTTCGTTACGAAGTGGGCGAAGGCATCGAGAAGGCCGAAGTGGACTTCGCTGCCGAAGTTGCCGCTCAAGTAGCCGCCACCAAGCAGTAACAAAGACGGTTTCGACTGTCGCCCCGGAAGAGGCTGCCCGCTGATGCGTGCGGCCTCTTCGTCAAATGGGGAAGCGTTCGGGGCAGCTTCCGCGTTGCCGGCCCGCTCGGCGGGCTCGCACGCAACGCAGGCGCAAAGTCGTCTCCGCCCACGACGGCCCGGCCGTCACGTATTTTTATCGCCGCAGGAGAAAAGGTCATGGCTCAGCAACTGAGCGCTCGTCAACCTCGCTATAAACGCATTCTTCTAAAGTTGAGCGGCGAAGCCCTGATGGGCTCGGAGGAGTTCGGCATCGATCCCAAGGTGCTGGACCGCATGGCGCTGGAAATCGGCCAGTTGGTCGGGATCGGCGTGCAGGTCGGCCTGGTCATCGGCGGCGGCAACCTGTTCCGCGGCGCGGCCCTGTCCGCGGCCGGCATGGACCGGGTGACCGGCGACCACATGGGGATGCTGGCCACCGTGATGAACGGCCTGGCGATGCGCGATGCGCTGGAGCGCTCGAACATCCCCGCGCTGGTGATGTCGGCGATCTCCATGGTCGGTGTGACCGACCACTACGACCGCCGCAAGGCCATGCGCCACCTCGGCGGTGGCGAGGTGGTGATCTTCTCCGCCGGTACCGGCAACCCGTTCTTCACCACCGACTCGGCGGCTTGCCTGCGCGCCATCGAGATCGACGCCGACGTGGTCCTTAAGGCTACCAAGGTCGATGGCGTGTACACTGCCGACCCGTTCAAGGACCCGAATGCCGAGAAGTTCGAGCGCCTGACCTATGATGAAGTGCTCGACCGCAAGCTCGGCGTGATGGACCTGACCGCCATCTGCCTGTGCCGTGACCAGAACATGCCGCTGCGGGTGTTCAACATGAACAAGCCGGGCGCATTGCTGAATATTGTTGTTGGTGGTGCCGAAGGCACCCTGATCGAGGAGGGTTGAGAATGATCAACGAGATCAAGAAGGAAGCGCAGGAGCGCATGGGCAAGACCCTGGAAGCGCTGGGCCATGCCTTCGCGAAGATTCGTACCGGTCGCGCGCATCCGAGCATCCTGGATAGCGTGATGGTTTCCTATTACGGGGCCGATACGCCGCTGCGCCAGGTCGCCAACGTCACCGTGGAAGACTCCCGTACCCTGGCCCTGGCCGTGTTCGACAAGAGCATGATCCAGGCGGTCGAGAAGGCCATCATGACCTCCGACCTGGGGCTCAACCCGGCCACCGCCGGCACCACCATCCGCGTACCGATGCCGGCCCTGACCGAGGAGACCCGCAAGGGCTACACCAAGCAGGCGCGTGCCGAGGCCGAGCAGGCGCGGGTTTCCGTGCGCAACATCCGTCGCGATGCGCTGGCCCAGTTGAAGGATCTGCAGAAGGAAAAGGAAATCAGCGAGGACGAAGAGCGCCGCGCCGGCGACGACGTGCAGAAGCTGACCGACAAGTTCATCGGTGAGATCGAGAAGGCACTGGAAGCCAAAGAAGCGGACCTCATGGCTGTCTGAGGCCGGGCTGACGTCATGGAAAAGACCCGGAAGGATGTGTGCGTGCCACGCCACGTGGCCATTATCATGGACGGTAACAATCGCTGGGCGAAGAAGCGTCTTCTGCCCGGCGTCGCCGGCCACAAGGCCGGTGTCGATGCCGTCAGGGCGGTGATCGAGGTCTGCGCCGAGGCAGGGGTCGAGGTCCTCACCCTGTTCGCGTTCTCCAGCGAGAACTGGCAGCGTCCGGCGGACGAAGTCAGCGCGCTGATGGAGCTGTTTCTCGTGGCCCTGCGCCGCGAGGTGCGCAAGCTCGACGAGAACGGCATCCGCCTGCGCATCATCGGCGATCGCACGCGTTTCCATCCGGAGTTGCAGGCGGCCATGCGCGAAGCGGAAGCCGCCACTGCCGGCAATACCCGTTTCCTCCTCCAGGTCGCCGCCAACTACGGCGGCCAGTGGGACATCGTCCAGGCCGCACAGCGCCTGGCGCGCGAGGTCCAGGGCGGGCACCTGGCGGCGGACGATATCTCCGCCGAGCTGCTCCAGGGCTGCCTGGTGACCGGCGACCAGCCGCTGCCCGACCTGTGCATCCGCACCGGCGGCGAGCATCGCATCAGCAATTTCCTTCTCTGGCAGCTGGCCTACGCCGAGCTGTATTTCTCCGACCTGTTCTGGCCCGACTTCAAGCACGCGGCGATGCGGGCTGCCCTGGCGGATTTCTCCAAGCGCCAGCGCCGCTTCGGCAAGACCAGCGAGCAAGTCGAGGCCGAGGCCCGTCCGTCATGCTGAAACAACGGATCATCACGGCGCTGGTGCTCCTGCCCATCGCGCTGGGTGGTTTTTTCCTTCTCGAAGGGGCGTTCTTCGCCCTGTTCATCGGCGCGGTGGTGAGCCTGGGGGCCTGGGAATGGGCACGCCTGGCCGGCTATGAACAGCAGTTCGGCCGCGTTGCCTACGCGGCGACGGTCGCCGTGCTGATGGTCGCTCTCTACCATCTGCCGCAGCTTGCCGGAGCCGTGCTGCTGCTGGCGCTGGTCTGGTGGACGCTGGCCACCGTGCTGGTGCTCACCTACCCGGAAAGCGTCGGCTACTGGGGCGGCCGCTGGCGCCGCCTGGGCATGGGCCTGCTGATCCTGTTGCCGGCCTGGCAGGGGCTGGTCCTGCTCAAGCAGTGGCCGCTGGCCAATGGCCTGATCATCGCCGTGATGGTGCTGGTCTGGGGCGCGGACATCGGCGCCTACTTCTCCGGCAAGGCCTTCGGCAAGCGCAAGCTGGCGCCGCGGGTCAGCCCCGGCAAGAGCTGGGAAGGCGTTTACGGCGGCCTGGCGGCCAGCCTGGCGATCACCCTGGCGGTCGGCCTCTACCGCGGCTGGTCCCTCGGCGCGCTGCTCCTGGCCCTGCTCGGCGCGGCGCTGGTGGTGTTCGTCTCGATCGTCGGCGACCTTACCGAAAGCATGTTCAAGCGCCAATCCGGAATCAAGGACAGCAGCAACCTGCTGCCCGGCCACGGTGGCGTGCTGGATCGCATCGACAGCCTGACGGCAGCCATCCCGGTGTTCGCGGCCCTGCTCTGGGCCGCCGGCTGGGGTGCGCCATGAGTCGACTGCAGCGGATCAGCGTGCTCGGCGCGACCGGCTCGATCGGCCTGAGCACCCTGGACGTCGTCCAGCGTCATCCCGATCGTTACGAAGCCTTCGCCCTGACTGGCTTCAGCCGCCTGGCCGAACTCGAGGCGCTGTGCCTCAGGCACCGCCCCGTCTATGCGGTGGTGCCGGAGCAGGCCGCGGCGATTGCCTTGCAGGGCTCGCTCGCCGCGGCGGGTGTCCGCACCCGGGTGCTGTTCGGCGAGCAGGCGTTGTGCGAAGTGGCCAGCGCGCCCGAAGTGGACATGGTAATGGCGGCCATCGTCGGCGCCGCCGGGCTGCCGTCGACCCTGGCGGCCGTCGAGGCCGGCAAGCGCGTACTGCTGGCCAACAAGGAGGCGCTGGTGATGTCCGGCGCGCTGTTCATGCAGGCGGTCAAGCGCAGCGGCGCGGTGCTCCTGCCGATCGACAGCGAGCACAACGCGATCTTCCAGTCGCTGCCGCGCAATTATGCCGATGGCCTGGAGCGGGTCGGCGTGCGTCGGATCCTCTTGACCGCCTCCGGCGGCCCGTTCCGTGAGACGCCGCTGGAGCAGCTCGCTTCGGTGACGCCGGAGCAGGCTTGTGCGCACCCGAACTGGTCGATGGGGCGGAAGATTTCCGTCGATTCCGCCAGCATGATGAACAAGGGGCTCGAACTGATCGAGGCGTGCTGGCTGTTCGACGCCCAGCCGAGCCAGGTCGAGGTGGTGATCCACCCGCAGAGCGTGATCCACTCGATGGTGGACTACGTCGACGGTTCGGTGATCGCCCAGCTCGGCAATCCGGACATGCGCACGCCGATTTCCTATGCCATGGCCTGGCCGGAGCGAATCGATTCCGGCGTTTCGCCGCTGGATATGTTCGCCGTCGGTCGCCTGGATTTCCAGCGCCCCGACGAGCAGCGCTTCCCCTGCCTGCGCCTGGCGAGCCAGGCCGCGGAAACCGGCGGCAGCGCCCCGGCCATGCTGAATGCCGCGAACGAGGTGGCCGTGGCCGCATTTCTCGAGCGGCACATCCGCTTCAGCGACATCGCGGTTATCATCGAGGACGTGCTGAACCGCGAGGCGGTGACCGCAGTCGAATCGCTCGATCAGGTCCTGGCTGCCGATCGCCGCGCGCGTTCGGTCGCCGGGCAATGGTTGACCCGGCACGCCGGCTAGTCTTCGGACGGCCTGGAGGTAGGAGATGAGTGCGCTTTACATGATCGTCGGCACCCTGGTAGCCCTGGGTGTGCTGGTGACGTTCCACGAATTCGGCCACTTCTGGGTCGCGCGACGCTGCGGGGTGAAGGTCCTGCGCTTCTCCGTCGGCTTCGGCACGCCGCTGGTGCGCTGGCACGACCGGCACGGCACCGAGTTCGTGGTGGCGGCCATTCCGCTGGGCGGCTACGTCAAGATGCTCGACGAGCGCGAGGCGGAAGTACCGGCCCATCTGCTCGAACAGTCCTTCAATCGCAAGACGGTCCGTCAGCGGATCGCCATCGTCGCGGCTGGTCCCATCGCCAATTTCCTACTGGCGATTCTGTTCTTCTGGGTCGTCGCCCTGCTCGGTAGCCAGCAGGTACGCCCGGTCATCGGTTCCGTGGCGCCGGAGAGCCTGGCCGCCCAGGCCGGCCTGGAGGCCGGGCAGGAGCTGCTGGCGGTGGATGGCGAGCCCGTCACCGGCTGGAACGGGGTCAACCTGCAGCTGGTTCGCCGTCTCGGCGAGAGCGGTACGCTGGAAGTGCGGGTGCAGGAAAAGGGCTCGAATGTCGATTCCACCCACCAGGTGCGTCTGGATGGCTGGCTGAAGGGCGAGGACAATCCCGATCCCATCGCCTCGCTGGGCATCCGGCCCTGGCGGCCGGCCTTGCCGCCGGTGCTGGCCGAACTCGACCCCAAGGGGCCGGCGCAGGCCGCCGGGCTGAAGCTCGGCGACCGCTTGCAGAGCATCGATGGCATCGCCGTCGACGACTGGCAGCAGGTGGTGGACAGCGTCCGTGCCCGTCCCGGGCAGCGCGTCCAGCTCAAGGTGCTGCGCGACGGCGAAGTGCTGGATGTTGCCCTGGAGCTGGCGGTGCGCGGCGAGGGCAAGGCCCGGAGCGGCTACATGGGGGCGGGGGTCGCCGGTACCGAATGGCCGGCGGAAATGCTCCGCGAAGTGAGCTACGGACCGCTGGAGGCGGTGGGTCAGGCGCTTTCCCGAACCTGGACCATGAGCCTGCTAACGCTCGACTCCATAAAGAAAATGTTGCTCGGCGAGCTCTCGGTAAAAAACTTGAGCGGGCCGATAACCATTGCTAAAGTGGCGGGCGCTTCAGCCCAGTCTGGCGTGGGGGATTTTCTCAATTTCCTGGCCTATCTGAGCATTAGCTTGGGGGTTCTCAACCTGCTGCCGATCCCTGTCCTCGATGGCGGGCATCTGCTGTTCTATCTGGTTGAGTGGGTGCGCGGGCGCCCATTATCCGAACGGGTACAGGCTTGGGGGATGCAGATCGGCATCAGTCTGGTCGTTGGCGTGATGTTGCTCGCTCTGGTCAACGATCTGAGTCGTCTGTAGTCATGTTGAATTCGAATCTGCCGCCCTTTGCGGCAGATTCTCTATTTGTCAGTTGGAAAAAAAGGACTCCATGAAACGCTTTCTGCTACCCGCGCTGCTGTCAGCGCTGATGATCGCCGAGGTTCACGCCGAGTCCTTCACTGTTTCCGATATCCGGGTCAATGGCCTGCAGCGCGTGTCCGCCGGTAGCGTGTTCGCCGCCCTGCCGCTGAACGTCGGCGAGACCATCGACGACCAGGCCCTGGTCCAGGCCACCCGCTCCCTGTTCAAGACCGGTTTCTTCCAGGACATCCAGCTCGGCCGCGATGGCAACGTGCTGGTAGTCACTGTAGTCGAGCGCCCGTCGATCTCCAGCATCGAGATCGAGGGCAACAAGGCGATTTCCAAGGAAGACCTGCTCAAGGGCCTGAAACAGTCCGGCCTGGCCGAGGGCGAGATCTTCCAGCGCGCCACCCTCGAAGGCGTGCGCAACGAGCTGCAACGCCAGTACGTGGCCCAGGGCCGCTACTCGGCCGAGATCAACGCGGAAGTGATCCCGCAGCCGCGCAACCGCGTCGCGCTGAAGATCAACATCAACGAAGGCACGGTCGCCGCGATTTCCCACATCAACGTGGTGGGCAACACCGTCTTCTCCGAAGAAGACCTGACCGACCTGTTCGAACTGAAGACCACCAACTGGCTGTCGTTCTTCAAGAACGACGACAAGTACGCCCGCGAAAAGCTCTCCGGCGACCTCGAGCGCCTGCGCTCCTATTACCTGGACCGCGGCTACATCAACATGGATATCGCCTCCACCCAGGTATCCATCACCCCGGACAAGAAGCACGTCTACATCACCGTCAACATCAACGAGGGTGAGAAGTACACCATCCGCGACGTGAAGCTGACCGGCGACCTGAAGGTGCCGGAAGAGGAAGTGAAGCGCCTGCTGCTGGTACAGAAGGGCCAGGTGTTCTCGCGCAAGGTGATGACCACCACCTCCGACCTGATCACCCGTCGCCTGGGCAACGAGGGCTACACCTTCGCCAACGTCAACGGCGTGCCGGAAGCCCATGACGACGACAAGACCGTCTCGGTGACCTTCGTCGTCGACCCGGGCAAGCGCGCCTACGTCAACCGCATCAACTTCCGCGGCAACACCAAGACCGAAGACGAAGTGCTGCGCCGCGAAATGCGCCAGATGGAAGGCGGCTGGGCCTCCACCTACCTGATCGACCAGTCCAAGGCCCGTCTGGAGCGCCTCGGCTACTTCAAGGAAGTCAACGTCGAGACCCCGGCGGTTCCCGGCACCGACGACCAGGTCGACGTCAACTACAGCGTCGAAGAGCAACCCTCCGGCTCGATCACCGCCAGCGTCGGCTTCGCCCAGAGCGCCGGCCTGATCCTCGGTGGCTCGATCAGCCAGAACAACTTCCTGGGTACCGGCAACAAGGTCAGCATCGGCCTGACCCGCAGCGAATACCAGACCCGCTACAACTTCGGCTTCGTCGACCCCTACTGGACCGTCGACGGCGTCAGCCTCGGCTACAACGCCTTCTATCGGAAGACCGACTACGACGAGCTCGACGTCGACGTCGCCAGCTACTCGGTGAACAGCCTGGGCGCCGGCATGAGCATCGGCTACCCGATCAGCGAGACCTCGCGCCTGACCTATGGCCTGAGCGTGCAGCGCGACCAGATCGACACCGGCCGCTACACCGTGGACGAGATCTACGACTTCCTCGACAAGGAAGGCGACAACTTCACCAACTTCAAGGCTTCCATCGGCTGGTCCGAATCGACCCTGAACAAGGGCGTGCTGGCCACCCGTGGTCACTCGCAGAGCCTGACCCTGGAAACCACCCTGCCGGGCAGCGACCTGTCGTTCTACAAGATCGACTACCGCGGGCAGGTCTTCGCCCCGCTGACCGACAACTACACCATGCGCTTCCACACCGAGTTGGGCTATGGCGACGGCTACGGATCCACCGAGCGCCTGCCGTTCTACGAGAACTACTACGCCGGCGGCTTCAACTCGGTGCGAGGCTTCAAGGACAGCACGCTGGGGCCGCGCAGCACGCCATCAGTTGCGCGTGATGGCAACGGTAACCAGATCGTTGGCCCTGACAGCAAAGGTCGCTACACCGACCCGGACCAGGATCCCGAAGCCTTCGGTGGTAACATCCTGATCACCGGCGGCGCCGAGCTGCTGTTCCCGCTGCCGTTCGTCAAGGACCAGCGCCAGTTGCGTACCGTGCTGTTCTGGGACGTGGGTAGCACCTTCGATACCGACTGCCCGACCAAGACCACCACCAACTGCGACGGCATCAAGACCGACAACCTCGCCAGTTCCGTGGGCGTCGGCCTGACCTGGATCACCGCGCTGGGCCCGCTGAGCTTCAGCCTGGCGACGCCGATCAAGAAGCCGGACAACGCGGAAACCCAGGTCTTCCAGTTCTCCCTGGGCCAGACCTTCTGATTTGTACGTAGTACCGAGTAACGAAACCATGCTTTGTGCAGGAGTGCATCGTGCGTAAGTTCACCCAGTTCGTCCTGATCACCGCAGCCATCATGGCGGCTCCTTCGGCGTTCGCTGAAATGAAGATCGCGGTGCTCAACTACCAGATGGCGCTGCTCGAGTCCGATGCCGCCAAGCAATACGCCGTGGATGCCGAGAAGAAGTTCGGCCCCCAGCTGAACAAGCTGAAGAACCTCGAGCGCGACGCCAAGGCGCTGCAGGACAAGCTGGTTTCCAACGGCAGCAAGATGTCCCAGGGCGACCGCGAGAAGGCCGAGCTGGACTTCAAGCAGAAGGCCCGTGACTTCCAGTTCCAGTCCAAGGAACTGAACGAGTCGAAGGCCGCCGCCGACCGCGACATGCTGAAGAAGCTCAAGCCGAAGCTGGACCAGGCCGTCGAGGAGACCATCAAGAAAGGTGGTTACGACATGGTCATCGAACGTGGCGCCGTGGTCGACGTCAAGCCGCAATACGACATCACCCGCCAGGTGATCGAGCGGATGAACCAGCTGCGTTGATGATGAGTACCTTGTCCTACACCCTGGGCCAGCTGGCCGCGCATGTCGGCGCGGAACTCCGTGGCGACGCGGACCTGCCGATCCAGGGCCTGGCGACCTTGCAGGAGGCCGGACCGGCTCAGCTGAGCTTCCTGGCCAACCCGCAGTATCGCAAGTACCTGCCCGAAAGCCGTGCCGGCGCCGTCCTGCTGACGGCTGCCGACGCCGACGGGTTCGCCGGTACCGCGCTGGTGGTGGCCAATCCCTACCTGGCCTATGCCAGCCTGTCGCACCTGTTCGATCGCAAACCGAAGGCGGCCGCCGGTATCCATCCTACCGCCATCGTCGCGGCGGACGCCGAGGTCGATCCGAGCGCCAGCGTCGGCGCCTATGCGGTGATCGAGAGTGGCGCCCGCATCGGCGCTGGCGTCAGCATCGGCGCGCACTGCGTGATCGGAGCCCGTAGCGTGATCGGCGAAGGCGGCTGGCTGGCGCCGCGGGTCACGCTCTACCACGACGTCACCATCGGCGCGCGGGTGAGTATCCAGTCGGGCGCGGTGATCGGCGGCGAAGGTTTCGGTTTCGCCAACGAGAAGGGCGTCTGGCAGAAGATCGCCCAGATCGGCGGGGTGACCATCGGTGACGACGTCGAGATCGGCGCGAACACCACCATCGACCGTGGAGCACTGTCCGATACGCTGATCGGCAACGGTGTGAAGCTGGACAACCAGATCATGATCGCGCACAACGTGCAGATCGGCGATCATACCGCCATGGCCGCTTGCGTCGGCATTTCCGGCAGCGCCAAGATCGGCAGGCATTGCATGCTCGCCGGCGGCGTTGGCCTGGTCGGCCATATCGAGATCTGCGACAACGTTTTCGTGACCGGCATGACCATGGTGACCCGCTCGATCACCGAGCCGGGATCGTATTCCTCCGGTACCGCCATGCAACCGGCGGCCGAATGGAAAAAAAGCGCCGCGCGCATTCGTCAACTGGACGACATGGCGCGTCGACTTCAGCAGCTGGAAAAACGCCTGGCTGCCGTGACCTCAAGCGGTGACGCTTCATCTGATGCGTAATTGACGTTTTTTGCGTCACCCTTTTCTGAACAGGCTCCCCCTAACATGATGGACATCAACGAGATTCGCGAATACCTGCCTCATCGCTATCCTTTCCTGCTGGTGGATCGGGTGGTAGAGCTGGACATCGAGGGCAAGCGCATTCGCGCCTACAAGAATGTCAGTATCAATGAGCCGTTCTTCAACGGACATTTCCCCGAGCACCCGATCATGCCGGGCGTGCTGATCATCGAGGCGATGGCCCAGGCGGCCGGTATCCTCGGTTTCAAGATGCTCGACGTGAAGCCCGCCGACGGCACCCTTTACTACTTCG
Organism: Pseudomonas sp. 22490; assembly: GCF_052044465.1. Taxonomy (NCBI): domain Bacteria; kingdom Pseudomonadati; phylum Pseudomonadota; class Gammaproteobacteria; order Pseudomonadales; family Pseudomonadaceae; genus Pseudomonas; species Pseudomonas sp. 22490. The sequence continues at coordinate 226,853 of NZ_JBQENS010000006.1, forward strand.
TCGGTTCGGACAAGCTGCGCTTCCGCCAGCCGGTCCTGCCGGGCGACCAACTGCAACTGCACGCCAAGTTCATCAGCGTGAAGCGCAGCATCTGGAAATTCGACTGCCACGCTACCGTCGACGACAAGCCGGTATGCTCGGCTGAAATCATCTGTGCGGAACGCAAACTATGAGTTTGATCGATCCTCGCGCCATCATCGATCCGAGCGCCAGGCTGGCGGCTGACGTCCAGGTGGGCCCGTGGTCCATCGTCGGGGCGGAAGTGGAGATCGGTGAAGGGACGGTGATCGGTCCGCACGTGGTGCTCAAGGGCCCCACGAAGATCGGCAAGCACAACCGCATCTACCAGTTTTCCAGCGTCGGCGAGGACACTCCCGACCTGAAATACAAGGGCGAGCCGACGCGCCTGGTGATCGGTGACCACAACGTGATCCGCGAAGGCGTGACCATCCATCGCGGAACCGTCCAGGATCGCGCGGAAACCACCATTGGCGACCACAACCTGATCATGGCCTATGCGCACATCGGCCATGACAGCGTGATCGGCAACCATTGCATCCTGGTGAACAACACGGCGCTGGCCGGGCATGTCCACGTGGACGACTGGGCGATCCTGTCCGGCTACACCCTGGTGCACCAGTACTGCCGGATCGGCGCGCACAGCTTTTCCGGCATGGGCAGCGCCATCGGCAAGGACGTCCCGGCCTACGTGACGGTCTTCGGCAACCCGGCCGAAGCCCGCAGCATGAACTTCGAAGGCATGCGTCGGCGCGGCTTCAGCAGCGAGGCCATCCATGCCCTGCGGCGTGCCTACAAGGTGGTCTATCGCCAGGGACATACCGTCGAGGAAGCCCTGGCCGAGCTGGCCGAAAGCGCTGCCCAGTTCCCCGAGGTCGCGGTGTTCCGTGATTCCATCCAGAGCGCAACCCGCGGCATCACCCGCTGAGCCATGGCTGACGGATTACGCGTAGCCCTGGTCGCCGGCGAGGCCTCCGGCGACATCCTCGGGTCCGGACTGATGCAGGCGCTGCGGGCGCGGCACCCGGATATCGAGTTCATCGGCGTCGGTGGGCCGCGCATGGAGGCCGAAGGGCTGTCCAGCTATTTCCCCATGGAGCGCCTGTCGGTGATGGGCCTGGTCGAAGTGCTGGGCAGGCTGCCGGAGTTGTTGCGACGGCGCAAGCGCCTGATCCGCACGCTCATCGAGGCCCGGCCGGATGTGATGATCGGCATCGACGCTCCCGACTTCACCCTCGGCGTCGAACACAAGCTGCGCCAGGCTGGCCTGCGCACCGTGCATTACGTCAGCCCTTCGGTATGGGCCTGGCGGCAGAAGCGGGTGCTGAAGATTCGCGAAGCCTGCGACCTGATGCTGGCATTGTTCCCCTTCGAAGCACGTTTCTACGAAGAGCATGGGGTGCCTGTGCGTTTCGTCGGCCACCCCCTGGCCAACACCATTCCCCTGCAGGCGGATCGCGCTGCGGCCCGCGCGCGGCTCGGATTGCCGGCGGACGGACAGGTGCTGGCGCTGATGCCGGGCAGTCGCGGCGGCGAGGTCGGCAAGCTCGGCGCCTTGTTCCTCGACACCGCCCAGCGCCTGCTCGTCGAACGGCCGGGCCTGCGTTTCGTGCTGCCCTGCGCCAGCGCTGCACGGCGCGAACAGATCGAGCAGATGCTCCAGGGCCGCGAGCCTCTGCCGCTGACGCTGCTCGACGGCGCTTCCCATGAAGCGCTTGCCGCCTGCGATGCGGTGCTGATCGCCTCCGGTACCGCGACCCTCGAGGCGCTGCTCTACAAGCGGCCCATGGTGGTGGCTTATCGGGTCGCCGGGCTGACGTACCGGATTCTCAAGCGCCTGGTGAAAAGCCCTTACATCTCCCTGCCGAACCTGTTGGCCGGACGCCTGTTGGTGCCGGAACTGATCCAGGACGCCGCCACCCCGCAAGCGCTAGCCGCAACCCTCTCGCCGCTGCTGGACGACGGCTCGCAGCAGGTGGAATTCTTCGATGCCATCCATCGGGCCTTGCGCCAGGATGCCTCGGCACAGGCGGCGGAAGCCGTCCTGCAACTGGTGGAGCGCCGCTGATGCAACTGGGTCTGGATTTCAATCTGGTGGAGGATCTGGTCGCGGGCGTCGACGAGGTCGGTCGCGGTCCGTTGTGCGGCCCGGTGGTCACCGCCGCGGTGATTCTCGACCCGAGCCGCCCGATCCTCGGCCTGAACGACTCGAAGAAGCTCAGCGAAGCCCGCCGCGAGGCGCTGTTCGAAGAGATCCGCGAGAAGGCCCTGGCCTGGTGCATCGCCCGCGCCGAGGTCGAGGAGATCGACCGGCTGAACATTCTGCATGCCACCATGCTCGCCATGCAGCGCGCGGTCGAAGGCCTCAGCGTGACTCCGCGGCTGGCCCTGATCGACGGCAATCGTTGTCCGAAACTGGCGGTGCCCTGCGCGCCGGTGGTCAAGGGCGACAGCCAGGTGCCGGCGATCGCTGCGGCGTCGATCCTGGCCAAGGTCAGTCGCGACCGGGAAATGGTCGAGCTGGACCGGGTCTATCCGGGCTATGGCATGGCCGGGCACAAGGGATATCCGACCGCGGTCCATCTCGAGGCGCTTTCCCGCCTCGGCCCGACGCCGATCCATCGACGCTCGTTTGCGCCGGTTCGCGAATTGCTGGACGTCTCTGTTCAATAATTGAACGGATGTCGCGTGACTGACCGTATCTGTCGCCTGGTGACAAGCGGCGAGCGACGTCAATAGCGGAAAGTCCTGCCCCTTCCTGCCAAGTGCCATTCACAGCGAAATTTCCTTCGGCTCGCACGTCATTCCGTGTGTGTCCGAAACACGCGGCCTTCTACCCGGGAGGTCGGCTGACAACAATCCGCCACAAGCGGAACAGGGGAGTTATCCATGCAAGAATTCGCCACTCAGGTCGTCGACCTGCTCAACGGCCTTATCTGGGGCAAGATCCTCATCTGGCTGCTGGTCGGTTGCGGCCTGTACTTCACCGTGCGCCTGGGGCTGATCCAGTTCCGCCACTTCGGTCATACCTTCAGCGTGCTCAAGGGCAGCCGCCAGTCGGACGACTCGGGAATCTCCTCGTTCCAGGCGCTCTGCACCTCTCTGGCGGCGCGGGTCGGTACCGGCAACGTCGCCGGCGTGGCGGTAGCGATCACGCTCGGCGGTCCCGGCGCAGTGTTCTGGATGTGGGCGATCGCCCTGGTGGGGATGGCGACCGGCTTCGTCGAGGCGACCCTGGCCCAGTTGTTCAAGATTCGCGACGACAAGGGCCAGTTCCGTGGCGGCCCGGCCTACTACATGGAGAAGGGCCTGGGCGCGCGCTGGATGGGCATCCTGTTCTCGATCTTCCTGATCATCGCCTTCGGTTTCGTCTTCAACTCGGTGCAGGCCAATACCATCACCGGTGCCATGCAGGGCGCCTTCGGCGTGCCGACCTGGATCAGCGGCATCGCCGTGGTGATCCTCACCGCGTTGATCATCTTCGGCGGCCTGCGTTCCATCGCGCGCTTCTCCGAACTGGCGGTACCCTTCATGGCGGTGGCCTACCTGCTGCTGGCGGTGGGCATCATCCTGTTCAACCTCAGCGAACTGCCGGGCGTCCTGGCGATGGTGGTGAAGAGTGCCTTCGGCTGGCACGAGGCCGCCGCCGGCGGCATCGGCGCGGCGATCCTCAACGGCTTCAAGCGCGGCCTGTTCTCCAACGAAGCAGGCATGGGCTCGGCGCCCAACGCCGCCGCCTCGGCCACGCCCTATCCGCCGCACCCGGCGTCCCAGGGCTACGTGCAGATGGCCGGCGTGTTCATCGATACCCTGCTGATCTGTACCGCTTCCGCCGCCATCATCCTGCTGGCCGGACCGCAGGAAGGCGAGGGCATCATGCTGGTGCAGAATGCCCTGACCAGCCAGGTCGGCGATTGGGGCCGCTATTTCCTGGCGGTGATCATCCTGTTCTTCGCCTTCACCTCGATCGTCGCCAACTACTTCTATGCCGAGAACTGCCTGGTATTCCTCGAGCACAACCACCTGGCGGGCCTGTTGATCTTCCGCCTGATCGTGCTGGCGATGGTGATGTTCGGCGCGCTGGCTTCGCTGCCGTTCGTCTGGAACCTTGCCGACGTGTCGATGGGCCTGATGGCGATCACCAACCTGATCGCCATCCTGCTGCTGTCCAACCTCGCGATCAAGCTGGCCAAGGACTACAACGCCCAGCGCAAGGCCGGCAAGCTGCCGACCTTCGACGCCAGCCAGTTCCCGGAAGTCCAGCAGAAGCTCGAGCCGGGCATCTGGGACGACCGCCGCGCCTGAGCGCGGGGCGGGCGAGGCTTCTCGGCGCAGCCGAGGCGCATCGTCCGCTCTTGAACCTGTAGCTTTGCCACCGGGCCCGGTACAATCCGGGCCTTGTCGTTTTTGCGTTATTTCTGCTCCGGGGCCTTCATGACCGTATCCTTCGTTCACCTGCGTCTGCATACCGAATTCTCCCTGGTCGACGGCCTGGTCCGGGTCAAGCCCCTGGCCAAGGCAGTGGCAGGGCTGGGCATGCCGGCGGTGGCGGTCACCGACCAGAGCAACATGTGCTCGCTGGTGAAGTTCTACAAGACCGCCATGGGCGCCGGCATCAAGCCGATCTGCGGGGCCGACATCTGGCTCGCCAGCCGCGAGGAAGATGGCCCGCTCAGTCGCCTGAGCCTGCTGGCGATGAACGCGAAGGGTTATCGCAACCTCACCGAGCTGATTTCCCGCGGTTGGAGCGAAGGCCAGCGCAACGGCGAGATCATCATCGAACGCGACTGGGTCAAGGAGGCGGCGGAAGGCCTGATCGCGCTGTCCGCGGCCAAGGAGGGCGAGATCGGCCACGCTCTGCTCGACGGCGAGGAAGCCAAGGCCGAGGCGCTGTTGCGCGAGTGGATGGAGGTGTTCCCCGAGCGCTTCTACGTCGAAGTGCAACGTACCAGCCGGGTCAACGACGAGGAGCACCTCCACGCGGCGGTGGCTTTGGCGTCACGCTGCAACGCGCCGCTGGTGGCGACCAACGACGTGCGCTTCATCAAGCAGGAAGACTTCGAGGCCCACGAGACCCGCGTCTGCATCGGCGAGGGTCGGACCCTCGACGATCCGCGGCGGCCGCGTACCTATTCGGACCAGCAATACCTGAAGTCGCCGGCGGAAATGGCCGAGCTGTTCAGCGACCTGCCGGAAGCGTTGGAAAACACCGTCGAGATCGCCAAACGCTGCAACATCGAGGTGCAGCTGGGCAAGTACTTCCTGCCGGACTTCCCCACGCCCAATGGCATGGGCATCGACGACTACCTGCGGCACGCCTCCTTCGAAGGTCTCGAGGAGCGCCTGGAGGTGCTGTTGCCGAAGGACACCCCGGACTACGAGGCCAAGCGCCAGGTCTATGTCGATCGCCTGAACTTCGAACTCGATATCATCATCCAGATGGGTTTCCCCGGTTACTTCCTCATCGTGATGGACTTCATCAAGTGGGCGAAGAACAACGGCGTGCCGGTAGGCCCCGGGCGGGGCTCGGGCGCCGGCTCGCTGGTGGCCTACGTGCTGAAGATCACCGACCTCGATCCGCTGGCCTATGACCTGCTGTTCGAACGTTTCCTCAACCCGGAACGGATCTCCATGCCCGACTTCGACGTCGACTTCTGCATGGAGGGCCGCGACCGGGTGATCGACTACGTGGCCGACGCCTACGGGCGCAACGCGGTGAGCCAGATCATCACCTTCGGCACCATGGCGGCGAAGGCGGTGGTACGCGACGTGGCGCGGGTCCAGGGCAAGTCCTACGGTCTCGCCGACCGGCTGTCGAAGATGATCCCGTTCGAAGTCGGCATGACCCTGGATAAGGCCTACGAGCAGGAAGAAATGCTCCGCGACTTCCTCAAGAGCGACGAGGAAGCCGCCGAGATCTGGGAGATGGCCCTCAAGCTGGAAGGCATCACCCGCGGTACCGGCAAGCACGCCGGTGGCGTGGTGATCGCGCCGACCAAGCTGACCGACTTCTCGCCGATCGCCTGCGACGAGGAAGGCGGCGGCCTGGTGACCCAGTTCGACAAGGACGACGTGGAGGCGGCCGGCCTGGTGAAGTTCGACTTCCTCGGCCTGCGGACCCTGACCATCATCAAGTGGGCGATGGAGATCATCAACCGCGAGCAGGCCAAGAAGGGCCTGGAGCCGGTGAACATCGACTTCATCCCGCTGGACGACAAGCCGACCTATTCGCTGCTGCAGAAGGCCGAGACCACTGCGGTGTTCCAGCTCGAATCGCGCGGCATGAAGGAGCTGATCAAGAAGCTCAAGCCGGACTGCCTGGAAGACCTCATCGCACTGGTGGCGCTGTTCCGCCCGGGTCCTCTGCAGTCGGGCATGGTGGACGACTTCATCAACCGCAAGCACGGTCGCGCCGAGCTGTCCTATCCGCACCCCGATTACCAGTACGCCGGCCTGGAGCCGGTGCTCAAGCCCACCTACGGCATCATCCTGTACCAGGAACAGGTGATGCAGATCGCCCAGGTCATGGCCGGCTATACCCTCGGTGGCGCGGACATGCTGCGCCGGGCGATGGGCAAGAAGAAGCCCGAGGAAATGGCCAAGCAGCGCGGCGGTTTCATCGAGGGTTGCAAGAACAACGGCATCGATGCCGACCTCGCGGGCAACATCTTCGACCTGGTGGAAAAATTCGCCGGCTACGGCTTCAACAAGTCGCACTCGGCAGCCTACGGCCTGGTCTCCTACCAGACCGCCTGGCTGAAGACCCACTTCCCGGCGCCGTTCATGGCCGCGGTACTCACCGCGGATATGCAGAACACCGACAAGGTGGTGACGCTGATCGAAGAATGCCGGCACATGAAGCTGCGCATCGTGGCGCCGGACGTGAACAACTCCGAGTTCCGCTTCACCGTCGACGACGATGGCCGGATCGTCTATGGCCTGGGCGCGATCAAGGGCGTCGGCGAGGGGCCGGTGGAGGCGATCACCGAATGCCGCGCCGAAGGCGGGCCGTTCAACACCCTGTTCGACTTCTGCGACCGCGTCGACCTGAAACGCATCAACAAGCGCACCCTGGAAGCGCTGATCCGCGCCGGTGCGCTGGATCGCCTGGGGCCGCACTACCACGACGAGCTAAAGGCCTACCAGGCTACCGTCGACCTCAACCGCGCCGTGCTGCTGGCGGCGATGGAGGAAGCGATCCAGGCCGCCGAGCAGACCGCGCGCAGCCACGACAGCGGGCACATGGACCTGTTCGGCGGAGTCTTCGCTGAGCCGGAGGCGGATGTCTACGCCAACCACCGCAAGGTCAAGGAGCTGACCCTCAAGGAACGCCTGAAGGGCGAGAAGGACACCCTCGGCCTGTACCTGACCGGCCATCCGATCGACGAGTACGAAGGCGAGGTGCGGCGCTTCGCCCGCCAGCGCATCGTCGAGCTGAAGCCGGCGCGCGATACCCAGACGGTGGCCGGGCTGATCGTCAACCTGCGGGTGATGAAGAACAAGAAGGGCGACAAGATGGGCTTCGTCACCCTAGACGACCGCTCCGGACGGATCGAGGCCTCGCTGTTCTCCGAAGCCTTCGCCGCGGCCCAGTCGCTGCTGCAGACCGACGCGCTGGTGGTGGTCGAGGGCGAGGTCAGCCAGGACGACTTCTCCGGCGGACTGCGCCTGCGCGCCAAGCGCGTGATGAGCCTGGAGGAGGCGCGTACCGGCCTGGCGGAGAGCCTGCGGATGAAGCTGCACGCCGACCTGTTGAAGGGCGATCGCCTGCGCTGGCTGGGCGAGCTGTTCAACCGCCATCGCGGTTCCTGCCCGATCACCCTGGACTACACCAGCGCCGACGCCAAGGCCCTGCTGCAGTTCGGCGAGAGCTGGCGGGTGGATCCGGCGGACGATCTGATCCAGGCATTGCGTGACCAGTTCGGGCGCGACAACGTCTTCCTCAATTATCGTTAATCGCGATGGGCGATAACGCCGTTGTTCCGCGCTCTGCGGCGGGAAAACGCGGATCGCCCTTGCTCCCGGCTCGACCCCTGGCGCCCGATCCCGTAAGGTAGGGCGCCAAACGGAAACGGCCCACTAGAATCTGCGCACGACGGAAGCCTATGAACCCGAACTTTCTTGATTTCGAACAGCCGATCGCCGACCTGCAAGCCAAGATCGAAGAGCTGCGCCTGGTGGGCAACGACAATGCGCTGAACATCAGCGACGAAATCTCGCGTCTGCAGGACAAGAGCAAGGCGCTCACCGAAAACATCTTCGGCAATCTGTCCAGTTGGCAGATCGCCCAGCTCGCGCGCCATCCCAAGCGTCCCTATACCCTCGACTACATCGGCTACCTGTTCAGCGATTTCGAGGAACTGCACGGCGACCGGCATTTCGCCGACGACCCGGCGATCGTCGGTGGCGTTGCCCGCCTCGACGGTTCCCCGGTGATGGTCATCGGCCACCAGAAAGGCCGCGAAGTCCGTGAGAAGGTCCGGCGCAACTTCGGCATGCCGCGTCCGGAAGGCTATCGCAAGGCCTGCCGCCTGATGGAAATGGCCGAACGCTTCAAGATGCCGATCCTCACCTTCATCGACACGCCCGGCGCCTACCCGGGCATCGATGCCGAGGAACGCGGCCAGAGCGAGGCGATCGCCTGGAACCTGCGGGTGATGGCGCGACTGAAGACGCCGATCATCGCCACCGTGATCGGCGAGGGCGGTTCCGGCGGCGCGCTGGCCATCGGTGTCTGCGACCAGTTGAACATGCTGCAATACTCCACCTATTCGGTGATCTCGCCGGAAGGCTGCGCCTCCATCCTCTGGAAGACCGCCGAGAAGGCGCCGGAAGCCGCCGAGGCCATGGGCATCACCGCCGAGCGCCTGAAAGGCCTGGGCATCGTCGACAAGGTCATCGACGAACCGCTGGGCGGCGCCCATCGCGATCCGGCGAGCATGGCCGAATCGATCCGTGGCGAACTGCTGACGCAACTGAAGATGCTCCAGGGCCTGGAAATGGGTGAGTTGCTGGAGCGTCGTTACGACCGCCTGATGAGCTACGGCGCGCCGTAAGCCATCCGGCGCACTGGTACGATCGACAAGCCCGGCATTCGCCGGGCTTGTCGCATGAGGAGCGCAAGCATGCCGGCGGTGCCGCTCGAATCCCGTCTGTTACAGGCCCTGGCGCCCTGGCGCGAAGCGGGGGGCTGGTGCGTGGCGTTTTCCGGCGGGCTGGATTCCACGGTGTTGCTGCATCTGCTCGCCCAACTGGCCCGGAGCGAAGCCTTGCCGGCGCTGTCGGCGCTGCATGTCCACCATGGCTTGCAGGCTGCGGCGGACGGTTGGCCGGCGCACTGCCAGGTGGTCTGCCGGTCGCTGGGTATCCCGCTGCGGGTCGAGCGGGTGCAGGTCGCCGTTGGCGGCAGCATCGAGCAGGCGGCGCGCGACGCCCGCTATCGCGCATTCCAGGCGAACCTGGGCGAGGGACAGGTGCTGCTCACCGCGCAGCACCTCGACGACCAGGCCGAGACCCTGCTGTTCCGCCTGTTGCGTGGAGCGGGCCTGCGCGGCCTGGCGGCGATGCCGGCGAGCCGGCCGCTGGGCGGCGGCCGCCTGTGCCGACCCTTGCTCGGGGTTTCCCGCGCCGAACTGGAAGCCTATGCGCAGACGCACCGGCTGGACTGGGTGGAGGATCCTTCCAACCAGGATCCGCGCTTCTCGCGCAACTACCTGCGCCGGGAGATCATGCCGCGTCTCGCCTCCCACTGGCCGCAGGCCGTCGCCGGCATGGCGCGCTGCGCGGCGCATCTGCGCGAGGCCGAAGACCTGCTGGCTGAACTGGCCGCCATCGACCTCCGGGCCTGCCGCCAACCCTCGGAACTGGATTGGCCGGACTGGCTGGATCTGCCCCGGATCGCCCTGGAGCCTCTGCGCCGCCTCAGCGCTGCGCGCCAGCGCAACCTGCTGCGGGCCTGGCTGGGGCAGCTGACGCGGTTGCCGGACAGTGACCACTGGGCCGGCTGGGAGTCGTTGCGCGATGCCGGCGACGATGCCGACCCGATCTGGCGCCTGGAGAGCGGCGAGCTGCGTCGCGGCGCGGGGCGGATCTGGTGGTTGCCGGCGGACTGGCGGGCGGCGGCGGGACCGTTCGTCTGGGAGCGTCCCGCTCATCCATTGCTTCTTCCCGGCAATGGTCGGCTGGCGTTGCTCGGCGAGGTTCCGGCGGGGCCGTTGCGCGTCGACTACCGGCGGGGTGGGGAGGTGCTGGCCCTGGCCGGGCGCGGTCGCCGCGACCTCAAGCGATTGCTCAACGAAGCGGGCGTACCGAGCTTCCTGCGCGGTCGTTTGCCGCTGCTCTTCCGAGCCGACGAACTGCTCGCGGTGGCCAACATTCCTGGCCTGGACAGTCCCCGCGAGGGGGGCTGGCGACTGTCCTGGAGCCCGCCGACGAACGACCCGGGTTTGAGCTAGTAAGCCGTTTCCAGTAGACTACGCTCCCGTCTTGTACTGCTCCCGCCGATTCCCTCCGGAATCAGCAGGAGTTTGCTTTGCCCACGGATTTGTCCGTGGCGGGAGCTGGCCTCCCTTCTCCGAATCCCCGGCGGTTGATCCCGCCTAAACGCTGACTTCTAGGGTTTTTCATGACGCGCTACATCTTCGTCACGGGTGGTGTTGTTTCTTCATTGGGGAAAGGCATCGCTTCGGCTTCTCTGGCTGCGATCTTGGAAGCGCGTGGCCTGAAGATCACGATGCTCAAGCTGGACCCTTACATCAACGTGGACCCGGGCACCATGAGCCCGTTCCAGCACGGTGAGGTCTTCGTGACCCAGGACGGCGCCGAGACCGACCTGGACCTGGGCCATTACGAGCGCTTCGTTCGTACCACCATGACCCAGAACAACAACTTCACCACCGGCCGCGTCTACATGGACGTGTTGCGCAAGGAACGCCGCGGCGACTACCTGGGCGCCACCGTGCAGGTGATCCCGCACATCACCGACGAGATCAAGCGGCGCATCATCAAGGGCGCCGGCGATGCCGACGTCGCCCTGGTGGAGATCGGTGGCACCGTCGGCGACATCGAGTCGCAGCCGTTCCTCGAGGCGATCCGCCAACTGCGCGTCGAGATCGGCGCCAAGCGCGCGATGCTGATGCACCTGACCCTGGTCCCGTACATCGCCACCGCCGGCGAGACCAAGACCAAGCCGACCCAGCACTCGGTCAAGGAGCTGCGCTCCATCGGCCTGCAACCGGACGTGCTGGTCTGCCGTTCCGATCACCCGATCGACGTCTCCTCGCGGCGCAAGATCGCGCTCTTCACCAACGTCGAGGAGCGCGCGGTGATCGCCTTGGAAGACGTCGACACCATCTACCGCATCCCGTCGGTGCTGCATGCCCAGGGCCTGGACGACATCGTCGTTGAGCGCTTCGGCCTGGAGTGCGGGCAGGCCGACCTGTCCGAATGGGACCGGGTGGTCGATGCCAAGCTCAACCCCGAGCGTGAAGTCACCATTGCCATGGTCGGCAAGTACATGGAACTGCTGGACGCGTACAAGTCGCTGATCGAGGCGATGACCCACGCCGGCATCCAGAGCCGCACCAAGGTCAACCTGCGCTACATCGACTCCGAAGACATCGAGCAGCAGGGCACCAGCCTGCTGGAAGGCGTCGACGCCATCCTGGTCCCGGGCGGCTTCGGCCTGCGCGGCGTGGAAGGCAAGATCAGCACCGTGCAGTACGCCCGCGAGAACAAGATCCCCTACCTGGGCATCTGCCTGGGCATGCAGGTCGCGGTCATCGAATACGCCCGCAACGTGCTCGGCTGGAGCGACGCCAACTCCACCGAGTTCGACAAGTCCAGCGGCCATCCGGTGGTCGGCCTGATCACCGAATGGCAGGACGCGACCGGCGCCACCGAGATCCGCACCGAAGCTTCCGACCTGGGCGGCACCATGCGCCTGGGCGCCCAGGAATGCCAGCTGCAGACCGGCACCCTGGTGCACGACTGCTATGCCAAGGACGTGATCGTCGAGCGCCATCGCCATCGCTACGAAGTGAACAACAACCTGCTGCCGCAACTGGAACAGGCCGGCCTGAAGATTTCCGGCCGCTCCGGCGACGGCGCCCTGGTGGAAGTGGTCGAGGCCCCGGAGCATCCGTGGTTCGTCGCCTGCCAGTTCCACCCGGAGTTCACCTCCACACCGCGTGATGGCCACCCGCTGTTCAGCGGTTTCGTCAACGCCGCGCTGAAATATTCCGGGAAGGCCTGAGCATGGCACAGAAGATCGTTCGCGTCGGCGATATCCAGATCGGCAACGACCTGCCGTTCGTGCTGTTCGGCGGCATGAACGTGCTGGAGTCGCGCGACCTGGCCATGCAGGTCTGCGAAGAATACGTACGGGTTACCGAGAAACTCGGTATCCCCTATGTGTTCAAGGCCAGCTTCGACAAGGCCAACCGTTCCTCGATCCACTCGTTCCGTGGCCCGGGCCTGGAAGAGGGAATGAAGATCTTCGAAGAGATCAAGAAGACCTTCAAGGTGCCGGTCATCACCGATGTCCACGAGCCGTTCCAGGCCCAGCCGGTGGCCGAGGTCTGCGACATCATCCAGCTGCCGGCCTTCCTCTCGCGGCAGACCGACCTGGTGGTGGCGATGGCCAGGACCAACGCGGTGATCAATATCAAGAAGGCCCAGTTCCTCGCGCCCCAGGAGATGAAGCACATCCTGACCAAGTGCGAGGAAGCCGGTAACGACCGCCTGATCCTCTGCGAGCGCGGCTCCTCCTTCGGTTACAACAACCTGGTGGTCGACATGCTCGGCTTCGGCATCATGAAGCAGTTCGAGTACCCGGTATTCTTCGACGTCACCCACGCCCTGCAGATGCCTGGCGGTCGCGCGGACTCCGCCGGCGGCCGGCGCGCCCAGGTCACCGACCTGGCCAAGGCCGGGCTCAGCCAGAAGCTCGCCGGGCTGTTCCTCGAGGCCCATCCGGACCCCGAGCACGCCAAGTGCGACGGTCCGTGCGCGCTGCGCCTGAACAAACTCGAAGCCTTCCTGTCCCAGCTCAAGCAACTGGACGAGCTGATCAAGAGCTTTCCTGCAATCGAGACTGCCTAGTCTCCTCAGACCGCCCCGTTCATTCACTTCGGAGTGTTAACAAGAATGGCAAAGATCGTCGACATCAAGGGCCGTGAGGTCCTGGACTCCCGCGGCAACCCTACCGTTGAAGCGGACGTGATCCTGGACAACGGCATCGTCGGCAGCGCCTGCGCGCCTTCCGGTGCTTCCACCGGTTCCCGCGAGGCCCTCGAGCTGCGCGATGGCGACAAGAGCCGTTACCTGGGCAAGGGCGTGCTGAAAGCCGTGGCCAACATCAACGGCCCGATCCGCGACCTGCTGCTGGGCAAGGACGCGGCCGACCAGAAAGCCCTCGACCACGCGATGATCGAGCTGGACGGCACCGAGAACAAGGCCAAGCTGGGCGCCAACGCGATCCTCGCGGTGTCCCTGGCTGCCGCCAAGGCCGCCGCACAGGCCAAGGGCGTACCGCTGTACGCGCACATCGCCGACCTCAACGGCACTCCCGGCCAGTACTCCATGCCGGTGCCGATGATGAACATCATCAACGGCGGCGAGCATGCGGACAACAACGTCGATATCCAGGAATTCATGGTCCAGCCGGTCGGCGCGAAGAACTTCGCCGAGGCGCTGCGCATGGGCGCCGAGATCTTCCATCACCTCAAGGCCGTGCTGAAGGCCCGTGGCCTGAACACCGCCGTCGGTGACGAAGGCGGCTTCGCGCCGAACCTGTCGTCCAACGAAGACGCCCTGGCCGCCATCGCCGAGGCCGTCGAGAAGGCCGGCTACAAGCTGGGTGACGACGTGACCCTGGCCCTGGACTGCGCCTCCAGCGAGTTCTTCAAGGACGGCAAGTACGACCTGGAAGGCGAAGGCAAGGTATTCGACGCCGCCGGTTTCGCCGACTACCTGGCCGGCCTGACCCAGCGCTACCCGATCATCTCCATCGAGGACGGCATGGACGAGTCCGACTGGGCCGGCTGGAAAGGCCTGACCGACAAGATCGGCGCCAAGGTCCAACTGGTCGGCGACGACCTGTTCGTGACCAACACCAAGATCCTCAAGGAAGGCATCGAGAAGGGCATCGGCAATTCGATCCTGATCAAGTTCAACCAGATCGGTTCGCTCACCGAGACCCTGGAGGCCATCCAGATGGCCAAGGCCGCCGGCTATACCGCGGTGATCTCGCACCGCTCCGGCGAAACCGAGGACTCGACCATCGCCGACCTGGCCGTGGGTACCGCCGCCGGTCAGATCAAGACCGGTTCGCTGTGCCGCTCCGACCGCGTGTCCAAGTACAACCAGTTGCTGCGCATCGAAGAGCAACTGGGCGCCAAGGCGCCGTACCGTGGTCGCGCGGAATTCCGCGGCTGAGCCTAGTCTGGTACGGTGAAGGGGTGGCAAGAGCCACCCCTTTTCTTCTCAAGGAGTTCGAGGCTTGAGGTTACGTAGCCCCTACTGGCTGTTCGTGGTGCTGATCCTGGCGCTGGCGGGCCTGCAATATCGCCTGTGGGTCGGCGATGGCAGCCTGGCGCAGGTGCGCGACCTGCAGAAGCAGATCGCCGACCAGCATGGCGAGAACGAGCGCCTGCTGGAGCGCAACCGGATTCTCGAAGCCGAAGTCGCCGAGCTGAAGAAAGGCACCGAGACCGTCGAGGAGCGTGCGCGGCACGAGCTCGGCATGGTCAAGGACGGCGAAACCCTCTACCAGCTCGCCAAGTGAGCTGACGACCCTTCTCCCGATGACGACTTCCGACCTTCCCGCCTTCTGGACGGTGATCCCCGCCGCCGGCGTGGGTTCGCGCATGCGCGCCGACCGCCCGAAGCAATATCTCGATCTTGCCGGTCGCACCGTGATCGAGCGCACCCTCGATTGTTTCCTCGAACACCCGATGCTCAGGGGCCTGGTGGTCTGCCTGGCCGAAGACGATCCCTACTGGCCCGGGCTGGACTGCGCCGCCAGCCGGCATGTGCAGCGCGCCGCCGGGGGCGTCGAACGCGCCGACTCAGTGTTGAGCGGCTTGCTGCGCCTGCTGGAGCTGGGGGCACAGGCCGACGATTGGGTGCTGGTGCATGACGCCGCGCGGCCGAACCTGACCCGCGGCGACCTCGACCGCCTGCTCGAAGAACTCGCCGAAGATCCGGTCGGCGGGCTGCTGGCGGTGCCGGCGAGGGACACCCTCAAGCGCTCCGACCGCGACGGCCGGGTCAGCGAAACCATCGACCGCTCGGTGGTCTGGCTGGCCTATACGCCGCAGATGTTCCGCCTCGGCGCCCTGCACCGGGCGCTGGCCGATGCGTTGGTGGCCGGCGTGGCGATCACCGACGAGGCTTCGGCGATGGAGTGGGCCGGCTATGCGCCGAAGCTGGTGGAAGGGCGCGCCGACAACCTGAAGATCACCACCCCGGAAGACCTGCTGCGCCTGCAGCGCAGTTTTCCGCACTGAACCCTGGCACAAGAAAGCCGACCCGAGGGTCGGCTTTCTTGTCGTTGCAGGCTCGCTCGTTCAGCTTTCCAGCGGCACCTCTATGAGGAAGCGGAACAGCGCGCCATGCTGCTCCACCACCAGGCATTTGTAGCCCTGGCGCTGGGTATCTTCGGGAATCCCGTGGACCGATTGCGAGCAGTCGGTGACCACTTCCAGGCGTTCGCCCGGCTGCATGGTCGCCAGGGTTTCCAGGGTGGCGATGGCGTTGTACGGGCAATGTTCGCCGCGCAGGTCAAGCGACAGGGTCGGTTTGTCGGTCTGGCTCATGGTTCGGTTTCCGCGGTCGGGTGAATCGGGAGGCGTTCAGTTGCACCAGCAGCAGGCACAGGGCCAGGCCGGCGAAGGTCAATAGCAGGCCGTTGCCGGGCCCGAAGCTTTCCAGCAGGTTGAGCTTGGGATAGGGCAGGGCGAGGCGGGTGCCCAACTGGTCCCAAAAGATCGCCACCAGGGTTCCGCCGATGACGTTGCCGATGCCGACCACCCAGAAGTGCACCTGGCCCTCCATCGAGCGGTACATCCAGCCGGTCTCGCAACCGCCGGCGAGGACGATGCCGATGCCGAAGAGTATGCCGCCGATGATCGCATTCGGGCCCATCCAGAAGATCTTCGGCGCGACGCCCAGGCGGATCGCGGCGAAGGTACCGATGCAGGCGGCCGCCATGCCGAGCAGGATACCGAAGGCGGCGCGGGTCCGGCCGGTGGTCCAGAGGTCCCGTGCGGCACTGGTGAAGCAGATCTGCGCGCGCTCGATCAGGCCGCCGAACAGCAGGCCGAACAGGCAGGCCATGCCCAGCACCAGCGATACCTCGAAGCGCCAGGCGGCGAACAGCGCGGCGAGCGCCAGCACCGCCAGGCCCAGGCGGGCCTGCAGGCGTGCGCGTCGGGCCAGGCTTTCGGCGCTGGGCAGGGCGCTGGCCGTGGCGCCGACTTTCAGCGGTGTGCGCAGGAGCGGCAGCAGGCTGATCTTCACGCCGATCCAGGCGCCGCCGACGGTGGCGAACATGAAGGCCCAGGCGTGCAGGGAAAACATCGGGATACCGGTGAAGAACGCCGCCAGGTTGCAGCCCATCGCCAGGCGCGCGCCGAAGCCGGCGACGATACCGCCGACCAGACCCTGCAGCAGGCGACGTTTGCTGGTCGGCCAGCGCAGGCTGACGTTGCCGGCCCAGAGGGCGCAGCACAGGGCGCCGAGGAACATGCCGATGATCATCACTCCGTCGATCCGGTCCAGCGGCGTGCCTTGAAGGCCGATCAGCCTGAAGTAGCTCCAGTCCTGTGGCTGGTAGCCGAACCAGGACAGCACGTGGCCGCCCCAGCGGGTGAATTCGCCGGTCACCGCCCAGAAGGTGCCGGTGAGCGCGAAGTAGTAGGCGGAGGCGACGCCGAGGGCGACCAGCGCCGGCAGCGGCGACCAGAACCTCACCAGGTAGCGTTGGCGAAACGCATTGAAGGCAGACATGCGACTTCCTTGAATCGATAGCGGGTGGAACGGGAAACCGCCAAGTCTATCGCAGCGGTGAATCGCCTTACTGCTTCAGCGCAGGTTTTTCTCCCCGGCGAGTCCCGGATGGGATTGCGCCAGGCCTTCCTTGAGATAGTCCACCAGTTGCCTGACTTTCGGCGACAGGTGCCGCTGCTGCGGGTACAGCGCCCATACCGCTGTATTCGGCGGCTGGTGGCCTTCCAGCAGGGAGACCAGGCGGCCGCTGCGCAGATGCTCGATCACATAGTAGTCGGGCAGCTGGCACAGGCCGAAGCCGCGCAGGGCGGCGTCGAGCACCGCCTGGCCGCTGTTGCAGCGCCAGTTGCCCTGGACCCGGTGCTGGGTTTCCCGGCCGTCCTCGAGGAAGCTCCACAGGTCGCTGCTGCCGATCAGGCAGTTGAACTGGCCGAGTTCCGCCGGCGACTGCGGAGTGCCGTGGCGGCGCAGGTATTCCGGGGTGGCGCAGAGGTACATGACGCGTGGTGCCAACCGTGTGGCGACCAATCGCGAATCGCTCAGGCGGCCGAGGCGGATGGCCAGGTCGAAGCCCTCGTGGAGCAGGTCCAACTGGCGGTTGGACAGCTCGATGTCGACCCGCAGTTGCGGATAGTCGGCCATGAAGGCATTCACCAGCGGCACGATGAAACGTTCGCCGTAGGCTACCGCGCAGGTCATGCGCAGCAGGCCCTTGGGCTCCGCGGAGAGGTCGCTGACCGCGCGCAGGGCTTCGTCGCGGGCGTCCTGCAGGCGCTGGCAATGTTGCAGGAAGGTCTGTCCGGCTTCGCTCAGCGATACTCGCCGGGTGCTGCGGTAGAGCAGGCGGGTCTGCAGGCGCTCCTCCAGGCGGGCGACCTGGCGGCTGATGTGCGACGAGGAAACGCCCATGCGTTCGGCTGCCGCGGTGAACTGCCCGGTTTCGGCGACAGCGACGAATTCGTCGAGTCCTTCCCAGCGATTCATCTGGATTGTCCCTGTATGGCAATAATGTTTTGATTATTGCCTGATTATTCCTTGAAACGCGGTTTTCTACACTTTCCGTTTCAGTGGGTCGCTTAGCGGCCCGCCGGCTTCCATCGTTCAGGAGTTCCCAGATGATCAAGTCCCGTGCCGCCGTCGCCTTCGCCCCCAACAAGCCGTTGGAAATCGTCGAGGTGGATGTGGCGCCGCCGCAGAAGGGCGAGGTACTGGTGCGCATCGTCGCCACCGGCGTCTGCCATACCGACGCGTACACCCTGTCCGGCCAGGATTCCGAGGGGGTGTTCCCGTGCATCCTGGGCCACGAAGGTGGCGGTATCGTCGAAGCGGTGGGCGAGGGCGTGACCTCCCTGCAGGTGGGCGACCATGTCATCCCGCTCTACACCGCCGAGTGCGGCAAGTGCAAATTCTGCCTGTCCGGCAAGACCAACCTCTGCCAGGCCGTGCGCGCCACCCAGGGCAAGGGCCTGATGCCCGACGGCACCAGCCGTTTCTCCTACAAGGGCGAGCCGGTCTTCCACTACATGGGCTGCTCGACCTTCTCCGAATACACCGTGCTGCCGGAAATTTCCCTGGCGAAGATTCCCAAGGATGCCCCGCTGGAGAAGGTCTGCCTGCTTGGCTGCGGCGTCACCACCGGGATCGGTGCCGTGCTGAACACCGCCAAGGTGGAAGAGGGCGCTACCGTTGCCATCTTCGGCCTGGGCGGCATCGGCCTGGCAGCGATCATCGGGGCGAAGATGGCCAAGGCCGCGCGCATCATCGCGGTCGACATCAACCCGGGCAAGTTCGATATCGCCAGGGAACTGGGCGCCACCGACTTCATCAATCCGAAGGACTACGACAAGCCGATCCAGGACGTCATCGTCGAACTGACCGATGGCGGCGTCGACTACTCCTTCGAGTGCGTCGGCAACGTGCAGTTGATGCGCGCCGCGCTGGAATGCTGCCACAAGGGCTGGGGCGAGTCGGTGATCATCGGTGTCGCCGGTGCCGGCCAGGAAATCAGCACTCGGCCGTTCCAACTGGTCACCGGCCGCGTCTGGCGCGGTTCGGCGTTCGGCGGGGTGCGCGGGCGCAGCGAGTTGCCGAGCTATGTCGAGAAGGCGCAGAAGGGCGAGATCCCGCTGGATACCTTCATCACCCACACCATGGGGCTGGAGGACATCAACGAGGCCTTCGAGCTGATGCACGAAGGCAAGAGCATCCGCACCGTCATTCATTACTGACAAGCCGTCGCGGCGGGCCCTGCGGCTCGCCACGACCGTTTCACGGAGGTCACGTGAAGGATTCCCTCGAACTGATCGGCAGCCAGAAGACCTTCGGCGGCTGGCACCAGCGTTACCGTCATTTTTCCCGGACCCTGAACTGCGAGATGGTCTTCGCCATCTACCTGCCGCCCCAGGCCGAGCCGGAGGCGGCGCTGCCGGCCCTGTACTGGCTGTCCGGGCTGACCTGTACCGACGAGAACTTCATGCAGAAGGCCGGCGCCCAGCGGGTCGCCGCCGAACTGGGATTGGTACTGGTGGCGCCGGATACCAGCCCGCGCGGCAGCGGTGTCCCCGGCGATCCCGACGGCGCCTGGGACTTCGGCCTGGGCGCAGGCTTCTACCTGAACGCCACGCAGGAGCCCTGGGCCGCGCACTACCGCATGCACGACTACGTGGTGCACGAGTTGCCGGCGCTGATCGAGGCGCATTTCCCGGTGTCCCGGCGGCGCGGCATCAGCGGGCACTCGATGGGTGGGCATGGCGCGCTGGTTTGCGCGCTGCGCAACCCGGGGCGCTACCTGTCGCTGTCGGCCTTCGCGCCGATCTGCCATCCGAGCGATTGTCCCTGGGGCCAGAAGGCGTTCTCCCGCTACCTGGGCGAGGACCCGGCGGCCTGGCGCGAGTGGGATGCCTGTGCGTTGCTCGAGGGTGCGTCCGAACGCTTGCCGATCCTGGTCGACCAGGGCGAGCGCGACGACTTCCTCGCCGTCCAGCTCAAGCCGGAAGCGCTACGCAATGCGGCGGACAAGGCCGGCCACCCGCTGGAGCTGCGTCTGCAACCAGGTTACGACCACAGCTACTACTTCATCGCCAGTTTCATCGAGGATCACCTGCGCCATCATGCCGGGGTTCTCAACGGTTGATCCGCGATACCTGAAGCCTGTCCCGATCCGGGGTAGAATCACGCCCTGATTCCAACCAGGGCGTTTTTTCATGCGAATTGGCCATGGCTACGACGTGCATCGCTTCGGCGAGGGCGACTTCATCACCCTCGGCGGTGTGCGCATTCCCCACAAACATGGGCTGGTCGCCCACTCCGACGGCGACGTGCTGCTGCACGCCTTGTCCGATGCGCTGCTCGGCGCGGCGGCGCTGGGCGACATCGGCAAGCACTTCCCGGACACCGACCCGCGGTTCAAGGGCGCCGACAGTCGCGCGCTGCTGCGACACGTGGTCGCCATCGTCGCCGAGAAGGGCTGGAAGGTCGGCAACGTCGACGCCACCATCGTCGCCCAGGCGCCGAAGATGGCGCCGCACATCGAGACCATGCGCGGGTTGATCGCCGAGGACCTCGGCGTCGCGGTCGACCAGGTCAACGTCAAGGCCACCACTACCGAGCGGCTAGGTTTCACCGGACGCGAAGAGGGCATTGCTGTACATGCGGTCGCTTTGCTGATGGCCCGATGAGCGTTCTCGGCGAACTCGACCTGCTCGGGCCGCGCGCCCATGGGGCAGCCTGCGGCGAGGCGGTGCTCAAGGCCGTGGCCGAGGACTTCCAGGTCGACGAGGTGCTGGACATTCCCCTCAGCGGTGAAGGCGAGCACCTCTGGTTGTGGGTGGAAAAGCGCGGATTGAACACCGAGGAGGCGGCCCGTCGCCTCGGCCGCGCCGCCGGCGTGCAGCAGAAGAACGTCAGCTACGCCGGGTTGAAGGACCGCCAGGCCCTGACCCGGCAATGGTTCAGCCTGCACCTGCCGGGCAAGGCCGATCCCGACCTGGGCGCAGCCGAGGGCGTGGACCTGCGGATTCTTCGCCGCACCCGTCATTCGCGCAAGTTGCAGCGAGGCGCGCATGCCGCCAACGGCTTCACCCTGCGTCTGACCGGGCTGCGGGCGGAGCGTGCCGTTCTCGACGCGCGCTTGGAACGTATCGCCGCGGACGGCGTGCCCAACTATTTCGGCCTGCAACGCTTCGGCCACGGCGGCGGCAACCTGGTCGACGCGCGCAGTTGCGCGGAACAGGACCTGCTGCCGGCAAACCGCAACCTGCGTTCGCGCTTCCTTTCCGCCGGGCGCAGCTACCTGTTCAACCGCCTGCTCGCCGAGCGGGTCGCGGAGGGTAGCTGGAACCGGGCAGCGGTCGGCGACCTGCTGGCCTTCACCGACAGCCGCAGCTTTTTCCTCGCTGGCGAGGAAGAATGCCGCGATACCCGTCTGGCCGCCCTCGACCTGCACCCCACCGGACCGCTCTGGGGCGAGGGCGATCCGCCGAGCGGCGCCGGCGTCCTCGACCGCGAGCTGGCCCTGGCCGGGAGCGAGCCGGCGCTCTGCCGCTGGCTGGCGAAGGCGGGCATGGCGCACGAACGGCGCATCCTGCGGCTCCCCATCCAGGGGCTGGCGTGGCATTATCCCGAACCTGATGTTCTGCAACTGGAATTCGTCCTGCCGGCCGGTTGTTTCGCCACCGTAGTGGTGCGTGAAATCCTCGACCTGGTACCGACAGGGCAGACGGAAAACCCATGCGCATACTGATTGCCAACGACGACGGGGTGACCGCACCCGGTATCGCCGCGCTTTACGACGCGCTGGCGGATCATGCCGATTGCGTAGTGATCGCCCCCGACCAGGACAAGAGCGGCGCCAGCAGTTCCCTGACGCTGGACCGCCCGCTGCACCCGCAGCGCCTGGACAACGGATTCATCAGCCTCAACGGCACGCCGACCGACTGCGTGCACCTGGGCCTGAACGGCTTGCTGGAGGAATTGCCGGACATGGTGGTCTCGGGTATCAACCTGGGCGCCAACCTCGGCGATGACGTCCTCTATTCCGGTACCGTGGCGGCGGCCATCGAAGGGCGCTTCCTGAAGGGGCCGGCCTTCGCCTTCTCGCTGGTCTCGCGGTTGACGGACAACCTGCCCACCGCCATGCACTTCGCCCGCCTGCTGGTCTCCGCCCACGAGCGCCTGGCCGTGCCGCCGCGTACCGTGCTCAACGTCAATATCCCGAACCTGCCGCTGGATCGCGTACGCGGTATCCAACTGACCCGCCTCGGGCACCGCGCCCGTGCCGCCGCACCGGTGAAGGTGGTCAATCCGCGCGGCAAGGAAGGCTACTGGATCGCCGCGGCCGGCGATGCCGAGGATGGCGGGCCGGGGACGGATTTCCACGCGGTCATGCAAGGCTACGTGTCGATCACTCCGTTGCAGCTGGACCGTACCTTCCACGAAGCCTTCGGCGGCCTCGACGAGTGGCTGGGAGGACTGACGTGATGTCCGAAGACCTGCATCGCCGGGGTATCGGCATGACCTCCCAGCGTACCCGAGAGCGCCTGATCCAGCGCCTGTACGAAGAAGGCCTGTCCAACGCCCACGTGCTCGAGGTGATCCGCCGCACGCCGCGTCATCTGTTCGTCGACGAGGCGCTCTCGCATCGCGCCTACGAAGACACCGCCCTGCCGATCGGCCACAACCAGACCATTTCCCAGCCATTCATGGTGGCGCGGATGACCGAGTTGCTGCTGGCGGCCGGCCCGCTGGACAAGGTCATGGAGATCGGTACCGGGTCCGGCTACCAGACCGCGGTGCTGGCTCAACTGGTCGAGCGGGTCTTCTCCGTCGAGCGGATCCAGGCGTTGCAGGACAAGGCCAAGGAGCGTCTTGCGGAGCTAAACCTGCGTAATGTTGTCTTTCGTTGGGGCGATGGCTGGGAGGGCTGGTCGGCGTTGGCTCCCTACAATGGAATCATCGTCACCGCGGCGGCCACGGAAGTCCCGCAGTCGTTGCTGGACCAGTTGGCGCCGGGGGGCCGTCTGGTGATCCCGGTCGGTGGCGGCGAGGTCCAGCAACTGATGCTGATCGTCCGCACCGAGGACGGGTTCAGCCGCCAGGTACTCGACTCGGTACGTTTCGTCCCGCTGCTCAACGGCCCGATCGCCTGAGCCGGCGGCCGGCGTCGCCGGCCCGATTGAACGAAAGCGAAGAAGATGGATAAGGGGGAAGGATTGAGGCTAGCAGCGACCCTGCGGCAATGGACTCGGCTCTACGGTGGCTGCCACCTGTTGCTCGGGGCCGTCGTCTGTTCCCTTCTCGCCGCCTGTTCGTCGTCGCCTCCCGGCGGGGTCAAGGTCGTCGATCGCAACGGTTCCGCGCCTGCCGCTGCGCGGCGTACGCCGGTCACCAGCGGGCAGTACATCGTGCGCCGCGGCGACACCCTGTATTCCATTGCCTTCCGCTTCGGCTGGGACTGGAAAGCCCTGGCCGCGCGCAATGGCATCGCGCCGCCCTATACCATCCAGGTCGGTCAAGCTATCCAATTTGGTGGGCGGGCACCGGCGCAACCGTCCGTCGCGAAAAACACGCCGGTCGTCGCTCCGCCCGTGGCGACCAAGCCTGCCCCGGTTCCACCCGCTGTTAGTACGTCGGTACCTGCCAAGCCCGTACCGGCTCCGGCCTCGACCACGACCCCACCCAGCAGCGGCGCGACTCCCGTCGTCGCGGGGCCTGCGGTGGGCGGTTGGGCATGGCCTGCGAGCGGTAGTCTGATCGGCCGTTTTGCCTCAAACGGAAGTTTGAATAAAGGGATTGATATAGCCGGTCAATTGGGCCAGCCTGTCCTGGCTGCGTCTGGTGGGACCGTTGTATACGCCGGTAGTGGTTTGCGGGGCTACGGCGAGTTGGTCATCATCAAACACAACGAGACCTACGTGAGTGCCTACGGTCACAACCGCAGGCTGCTGGTGCGGGAAGGGCAACAGGTCAAGGTAGGGCAATCGATTGCCGAGATGGGCTCCACAGGAACCGATCGGGTGAAGCTGCACTTCGAGATTCGCCGCCAGGGTAAGCCTGTCGATCCACTGCAATATTTGCCACGTCGCTGACCGGGAGTTCGCCCGCCCACATCATGTAGGTGAGCGGGTCCGGGCGTGTCCAGCGGGAAAGGAATCGCCCGGGCTTGAGTCGAACTCATGCAAGGGATAACGACATGGCACTCAAAAAAGAAGGGCCGGAGTTTGACCACGATGATGAAGTGCTCCTCCTGGAGCCCGGCATCATGCTGGACGAGTCGTCTGCCGACGAGCAGCCTTCTCCCCGGGCAACTCCAAAAGCCACCACTTCCTTCTCTTCCAAACAACACAAGCACATCGACTACACGCGCGCGTTGGACGCAACGCAGCTGTATCTCAACGAAATCGGTTTCTCGCCCCTGTTGACGCCCGAAGAGGAAGTCCACTTCGCTCGTCTGGCGCAGAAGGGCGATCCCGCTGGTCGGAAGCGGATGATCGAGAGCAACCTGCGGTTGGTGGTGAAGATCGCCCGGCGCTATGTCAATCGCGGACTGTCCCTGCTCGACCTGATCGAGGAAGGCAACCTAGGCCTGATCCGCGCCGTGGAGAAGTTCGATCCGGAGCGCGGATTCCGGTTCTCGACCTACGCCACCTGGTGGATCCGCCAGACCATCGAACGGGCCATCATGAACCAGACCCGGACCATTCGCTTGCCGATCCATGTGGTCAAGGAGCTCAACGTCTACCTGCGTGCGGCGCGGGAACTGACCCACAAGCTCGACCACGAACCTTCCCCCGAAGAAATCGCCAACCTGCTGGAGAAGCCGGTCGCCGAGGTCAAGCGCATGCTCGGCCTGAACGAACGGGTGACTTCGGTGGACGTCTCTCTTGGTCCGGACTCGGACAAGACCCTGCTGGATACGCTCACCGACGATCGCCCCACCGACCCGTGCGAGCTGCTGCAGGATGACGATCTCAGCGAAAGCATCGACCAGTGGCTGACGGAACTCACCGACAAGCAGCGTGAGGTGGTGATTCGCCGCTTCGGCTTGCGCGGGCACGAAAGCAGCACGCTGGAAGAGGTCGGCCAGGAAATCGGCCTGACCCGCGAGCGGGTTCGTCAGATCCAGGTCGAGGCGCTGAAGCGCCTGCGGGAGATCCTGGAGAAGAATGGCCTGTCGAGTGACGCGCTGTTCCAGTGACGGAAAACCTTAGACCCACTGAAGACCCGGCGTTCGCCGGGTTTTTTGTGTCTGCTCTTGTAAGCATTAACTTACACGGCGTGTGAGCCTAAGTAGATAAATGCCCGGGAGGTTTGCCAAAAACGCTCGGTGAATTTAAGTAACTTATTGAAATTAAAGGAATATATTTTTCTAAAATGGCTGCCGAAGAAGCTTCGCTGGGTTTTCTGGCAGGTTGCGGGAGCACTGGGAATCGCTAATATCACTCCTGCGTACAGGGAACACGCAACCCCGAAGGATCGGGGAAGGGACGTCGCCAGGGAGGCGATTCATCAGGATGATGACGAGGGACTGAAGAGTGGGCGGGGTAATACCCCGCCCCTTTTTTTTGCCTGCCGTTTTACTCGTCGCCAAAGAAAAGGCCCGCTGTTTGCGGGCCTTGGCGTATCAGCGCTCCAGATGCTGGAGCTTGCCGGCGACGCCGTCCCATTCCTCGGCGTCGGGCAGGGCATCCTTCTTCTCGGTGATGTTCGGCCAGATTTCCGCCAGCTCGCTGTTCAGCTCGATGAATTCCTGCATGTTCTCCGGCACTTCGTCTTCGGAGAAAATCGCCTGGGCCGGACATTCGGGCTCGCACAGGGCGCAGTCGATGCACTCGTCCGGATGGATGACCAGGAAGTTGGGTCCTTCGTAGAAGCAGTCTACCGGGCAGACTTCCACGCAGTCGGTGTATTTGCACTTGATGCAGTTGTCGGTGACGACGAAGGTCATTTTCTAGTTCTCTCCTCAGGCGGGCGGCTAAGCGCGCGCGATTCTAGCAGCTTGTGCGGTAGTCCGTCAGACCCGCATCTTCCATGCATATAACAGATCGAGAGCTTGCCGCGGGCTGATATCGTCGGGATTGATCCTCGACAATTCATCGATCACCGGGTGCGGCAGGCTGGCGAACAGGTCGCTCTGCATCGGCGAGGCGGGCTTGCCGCTCTGCTGGCTCGGCATCTCGTGCGGCAGGCTGGTGGTTTCCAGGCGCTTGAGGTGTTCGCGGGCGCGCTGGATTACCGGGGCCGGCACGCCGGCCAACTGGGCCACCGCGAGGCCGTAGCTCTGGCTCGCCGGTCCCGGCAGTACATGGTGCAGGAACACGATGCGTTCATTGTGCTCGGTCGCGTTCAGGTGCACGTTGGCTACCGCGGGCTGGCTTTCCGGCAGTACGGTCAGTTCGAAATAGTGGGTGGCGAACAGGGTGAAGGCGCGAGTCCGGGCCAGGTCCTCGGCCGCTGCCCAGGCCAGCGACAGGCCGTCGAAGGTGCTGGTGCCGCGGCCGACCTCATCCATCAGCACCAGGCTCTTGTCGGTGGCGTTGTGCAGGATGTTGGCGGTTTCGCTCATCTCCACCATGAAGGTCGAGCGGCCGCCGGCAAGGTCGTCGGACGAGCCGATGCGGGTGAAGATGCGGTCCACCAGGGACAGCTCGCAGCGTGCAGCCGGAACGAAGCTGCCGATGTGCGCAAGCAGCACGATCAGCGCGGTTTGCCGCATGTAGGTGGATTTGCCGCCCATGTTCGGACCGGTGATCACCAGCATCCGGGTGTCGGCATCCAGCGCCAGGTCGTTGGCCACGAACGGTGTCTCCAGCACCTGCTCGACCACCGGATGGCGGCCTTGCTCGATGTGCAGGCAGGTGTGTTCGACGAACCGCGGGCGATTCAGGTCGAGGTTCAGCGCGCGTTCGGCGAGATTCGCCAGCACGTCCAGTTCCGCCAGCGCCGAGGCGCTGTCCTGGAGCGGAGCGAGGTGGCCGATCAGGCGTTCCAGCAGCTCTTCGTAGAGCGCCTTCTCGCGGGCCAGGGCGCGGCTCTGGGCCGACAGCGCCTTGTCCTCGAAGGCCTTCAGTTCCGGCGTGATGAAGCGCTCGGCGCCTTTCAGGGTCTGCCGGCGGATGTAGTCGGCCGGCGCCTGTTCGGCCTGCACCCGTGGCAGCTCGATGAAGTAGCCATGGATGCGGTTGTAGCCGACCTTCAGGTTGGGCAGGCCGGTGCGGGCCTTCTCGCGCGCTTCCAGGTCCATCAGGAATTGCCCGGCGTTTTCGCTCAGCGCCTGCAGCTCGTCCAGCTCGGCGTCATAGCCGGTCTTGATCACGCCACCGTCGCGGATCACCGCTGGCGGGTTGTCGATGATCGCCTTGGCCAGCAGTTCGGCGAGTTCGGGATAGGTGCCGATGGTGGTGGCCAGCGCCTGCAGGTGCGGCGCTTCCAGTTCGGTCATGGCGTTCTGCAGGTCCGGCAGCGCCGCCAGCGCGTCGCGCAGGCGCGCCAGGTCGCGAGGGCGGGCGTTGCGCAGGCCGATGCGGGCGAGGATGCGTTCGAGGTCGCCGATTTCCTTGAGCTGCGGTTGCAGGTTCTCGAAGCGGTAGCGTTCCAGCAGGCAGGCGATGGACTCCTGGCGGGCTTCCAGTACCGCGCGGTCACGCAACGGACGGTTCAGCCAGCGGCTCATCAGGCGGCTGGCCATGGCGGTCTGGCAGCGGTCGACCACCGATTGCAGGGTGTTCTCGCGGCCACCGCTGAGGTTGATATCCAGCTCCAGGTTGCGGCGGCTGGCACCGTCGAGGATCACCGTGTCATCGAGGCGGTCGTGGCGCAGGCTGCGCAGGTGCGGCAGGGCGGTACGCTGGGTTTCCTTGGCGTAGGCGAGCAGGCAGCCGGCGGCGCCGATGGCCAGGGTCAGGTTCTGGCAGCCGAAGCCTTTCAGGTCCTGGGTGCCGAATTGCTGGCAGAGGCTCTTGTGCGCCGAGTCGCGATCGAAGTCCCATGGCGCGCGGCGACGTACGCCGCGGCGCTTCTCCGCCGGCAGGCCCTGTGGCCAGTCGTCGGGAATCAGCAGCTCGGCCGGGTTGAGGCGCTCCAGTTCGGCCAGCAGGGTTTCCCAGCCTTTTATCTCCTGGACGCTGAAGCGGCCGCTGGTGATGTCCAGCACGGCGAGGCCGAACAGGCGCTCGTCGCCGAGGATCGCCGCCAGCAGGTTGTCGCGGCGTTCGTCGAGCAGCGCCTCGTCGCTCACCGTGCCGGGGGTGATGATCCGCACCACCTGGCGCTCCACCGGCCCCTTGCTGGTGGCTGGGTCGCCGATCTGCTCGCAGATCGCCACCGACTCGCCGAGCTTGACCAGCTTGGCCAGGTAGCCCTCCGCGGAATGGAAGGGAATGCCTGCCATCGGGATCGCCTTGCCGCCGGACTGGCCGCGTGCGGTCAGGGTGATGTCGAGCAGTTTGGCGGCCTTCTTCGCGTCCTCGTAGAACAGCTCGTAGAAGTCGCCCATGCGATAGAACATCAATTGGTCGGGGTGCTGATGCTTCAGTTTGAAGTACTGCTGCATCATCGGCGTGTGCTGGGAGAGGTCGGTCATACGGGCCTTCGGAAGCGGGCTTTGGACGGTGCAAAAGAGGGTAATGTTAACCCGATTCGCCGGCCTGTGTCGGGTCCGTTCGGAACCGGCGCGGACCCTCAGGTCCGCGCCTGTGCGGGCTGCTTTCAGCGTGCCGCGGTATAGCTGGCGCCGAGCTTCTGCCGACCGTCGGGCAGGTTGATTTGCGCCGGGTCGAGACGCCAGACCCGCGCCGCGGCGATGTCGCCGAGGAGCAGGCTGTAGGTCGGGTCGAACGAAGTGCTGGAGAAGATCAGGTAGTCCTCGTTCACCGGCGCGGCGTCGGAATTGTCGCCCTGGCAGTGGTTGAGCGGCAGGATCGCCGGGGTGCCGGGCGGGCTGTTGGGTACGACCATGGCCAACTGGTCGTTGCCGGCCGGCTGGGTACGCGAGAGGAAGTAGGCGGTGTAGTCGCGTACCACCGGGTAATAGTCGCGGCCCCCCGCGGCCGGGGTGGCGAGGGCGCTGACCTGGCCGTTCTCCAGGTTCCTGCGCACCACCCGCAGGCTGTCGCCGGCTCCTGTCGCGTAGACCACGTACTTGCCTGAGGGTGTGAGGAACGGCATCGACTCCTCGGTGCTCCAGCCGTCGCCGGTCACGGCTTTCCAGGCGCTCACGCCGACGCTGCCATCGCCATTGAAGACCAGGGTGGCGAGGCGGATGTCGCCCTCGTGCTTGAGCACGACCTGGCGGCCGTCGAAGGAGAACTTCGGATCCTCGTTGCGACCGCCGATGGCCGCGGTCAGGTTGCTCGGCGCCTGGGTACCGCCGATGGCCCAGGCGAACACGTGCCAGGCGCCATTCTGGCGGCCCATGAAGGTCAGGTAGCGGCCGTCCGGGGAGAAATGCGCATTCATCGGGTCCTCGATGTTCCAGCCGGGCTGGTTGAGCTGGCGGGTGCTCTTGCTCTTGAAATCGTGCAGGTAGAGGTTCGAGGAGCCGTCCCCGTACTCCATATAGCTGTGGTAGACCAGGCGCCCGCCGAGCGCGGGCAGGCTGCTGGCGGGTTGCAGGGCCAGGTTGGCGGTGCAGGCCGCATGGGCGGGGAGGCTGGCAACGGGGGAGAGGAGCAGGGCGAGGGAGAGCAGAGAGACCTTGAGTGGCGCGATGTTCATGGTGTGCCTTTCCTTGGACGGTGATGGAACACGCATGTTCGCGCATTCGCTGCCTTCGCGCGGTTGCGCTTGTCCGAAAGCTGCTTCTGAATGGAAAAGCCGATGGTGTAGGGTAGTCCCTTTCCGTTTCTACCCTGGAGAACAGTGATGACCCTGATGGAGTCCGACCTGACCGCACTGGCCGCCCGCCTCGGCGAAAGCCTTCGTTACCTGGGCGAGCAGGTCAGCACGGCGGAATCCTGCACCGGTGGCGGCATCGCCGAGGCGATCACCCGCATCCCGGGGAGTTCGGGCTGGTTCGAGGCTGGCTACGTGACCTACTCGAACCGCCAGAAGACCCTCCAGCTGGAGGTGCCCGAGTCGCTATTCCTGGCAGTCGGCGCGGTCAGCCGGGAAGTGGTCGAGGCCATGGTGCGCGGCGCCCAGCGGCACAGCGGGGCGCGTTTCGCGGTGGCGGTGAGCGGTGTCGCCGGGCCCGACGGCGGCTCGCCGGAAAAGCCGGTAGGCACGGTCTGGCTGGCCTGGGCCGACGGCGAGCGGCTGGTCAGTGAGCGCTGCCAGTTCAACGGCGACCGCGACGCCGTGCGCCGGCAGACGGTGGCGACCGCGCTGACCGGCCTGCTGCGCATGAGCAACGGCGAGAACCCGGGCTAGCCGCGCCTGCGGGCAACCGTTCGGAACATTCTTCCCGTCGGGGGTAGGCGAGCGACTTGCCCTGTGGAATAATACTGTCTACTTATACAGTTGTTCGTGGCCGTCCGGCCGCCCTGACTTCGCGAGGACTTCAATGGACGAGAACAAGAAGCGCGCCCTGGCCGCGGCCCTGGGACAGATCGAACGCCAATTCGGCAAAGGCGCGGTCATGCGCATGGGCGACCATGAGCGCCAGGCGATCCCGGCCATCTCCACCGGCTCCCTGGGCCTGGACATCGCCCTCGGCATCGGCGGCCTGCCCAAGGGCCGGATCGTCGAGATCTACGGTCCGGAATCCTCGGGCAAGACCACCCTGACCCTCTCGGTGATCGCCGAGGCCCAGAAACAGGGCGCCACCTGTGCCTTCGTCGACGCCGAGCACGCGCTCGATCCCGACTATGCCGGCAAGCTGGGCGTCAACGTCGACGACCTGCTGGTCTCCCAGCCGGACACCGGCGAGCAGGCCCTGGAAATCACCGACATGCTGGTGCGCTCCAACGCGGTCGACGTGATCATCGTCGACTCCGTGGCCGCGCTGGTACCCAAGGCCGAGATCGAAGGCGAGATGGGCGACGCCCACGTCGGCCTGCAGGCACGCCTGATGTCCCAGGCGCTGCGCAAGATCACCGGCAATATCAAGAACGCCAACTGCCTGGTCATCTTCATCAACCAGATCCGCATGAAGATCGGCGTCATGTTCGGCAACCCGGAAACCACCACCGGCGGTAACGCACTGAAGTTCTACGCCTCGGTCCGCCTGGACATCCGTCGTACCGGCGCGGTGAAGGAAGGCGACGAGGTGGTGGGTAGCGAAACCCGCGTCAAGGTGGTGAAGAACAAGGTTTCCCCGCCGTTCCGCCAGGCCGAGTTCCAGATCCTCTACGGCAAGGGCATCTACCGTACCGGCGAGATCATCGACCTGGGCGTGCAATTGGGCCTGGTCGAGAAGTCCGGCGCCTGGTACAGCTACCAGGGCAGCAAGATCGGCCAGGGCAAGGCGAACGCCGCCAAGTACCTGGAAGACAATCCGGAGATCGGTTCGGTGCTGGAGAAGACCATCCGCGACCAGCTGCTGGCCAAGAGCGGTCCGGTGAAGGCCGACGCCGAAGAAGTGGCTGACGCCGAAGCCGATTGAGGCCAATGGCGACCGTGCTCGATACGCCCGTCGCCGTGCGGCGGGCGGCCATGGATCTGCTGGCGCGCCGTGAGCACGGGCGCGCCGAGCTTTCCCGCAAGTTGCGCCAGCGTGGCGCGTCTGCCGAGTTGATCGACCCTGCCCTCGACCGCCTGGCCGAGGAAGGTCTGCTCGACGAATCCCGCTATCTCGAAAGCTTCATCGCCAGTCGCGCCCGTAGCGGCCATGGGCCGTTGCGCATCCGTGAGGAACTGGCGCAACGCGGTCTGCCGCGCGCCGATATCGAAAGGGCGCTGGGTGCCTGCGAGGTCGACTGGAGTGCGCAATTGCGCGAGGTCTGGCGCCGCAAGTTCGCCCGCCTGCCGCAGGACGCCAGGGAAAAGGCCCAGCAGGGCCGCTTCCTGGCGTACCGGGGTTACTCCATGGAGTCGATCAGCCGCCTGTTGAACGGTCGCAGCGACGATTGAGCGCGTGCCGGAGCGGCAGCTTCAGTCCCAGTTTTCCGGCAGGTTGATGTAGTCCAGCAATTCCCGCAGACGCCCCTGGTCGCGCCCGTTGAACACGAAGGCGAGGCGGGTCAGGTTGCGGAACTCCGGTTCGTCCTGTTCCTGCTCGCTGTAGGCCTGCTGCTGGAAGCCGCCGCTCAGGCAGAGGCTGGCGAAGTGTTCGTGCAGGTGCGCCAGCGCGGCTTCGTTCAGGGCGTGGTTCAGGCGAATAACGAACGTGCCTTTCAGCCAGCGGCTGGAGTGGAAGTTGCGGTAGAACTGGGCGATTTCCTTCACCGCGTCTTCGGCCGAATGCACCAGGCGCATCAGGCGCATGTCGGCCGGCAGGATATAGTGATTCTCCAGCAACTGTTCCTGCATGAACTCCAGGGCGTGTTCCCAGTAGCGGCCGCCCGGCTGGTCGAGCAGCACGATCGGCACCAGCGGGCTCTTGCCGGTCTGCACCAGGGTCAGCACTTCCAGCGCCTCGTCGAGGGTGCCGAAGCCGCCGGGGCAGAGCACCAGGGCGTCGGCTTCCTTGACGAAGAACAGCTTGCGCAGGAAGAAGAAGTGGAACGACAGCAGGTTGCCGCTGCCGTCCACCGTATGGTTGGCGTGCTGCTCGAAGGGCAGGGTGATGTTGAAGCCCAGGCTGTTCTCCAGCCCGGCGCCTTCGTGGGCGGCGGCCATGATGCCGCCGCCGGCGCCGGTGATCACCATCAGATCGTAGCGGGCCAGTTCCTCGCCCAGCTTGCGCGCCAGGGCATAGACCGGATGTTCGACCGGCGTGCGCGCCGAGCCGAACACGGTGACCTTGCGTCGCCGCTTGAACTGCTCGAGGACGCTGAAGGCATGCTCCATCTCGCGCAGGGTCTGCAGCATGATCTTGGCGTCCCAGCGGTTGCGGTCGGCCTGGGCCATGCGCGTCACGGTGAAGAGCATCTCGCGGTAGAGCGCGAGATTGGGGCTGTCGCCGGGAGCCGCAAGGGCCGCCAGTTCGTCGACCTTCCGCGCCAGGTCGGTGCCGCTGGTCTGGAAGTGCCGGGAAAGATAGTCATCGGCTTCGTAGGGCATTCGCATACTCCTTCTACAACCACCCTGGACAGGCGGTCATCCGCATACTGCCACGGACTGCGTGACAGTTGCGGACGGCGGCTCAGATCTCGATGCGTTCGCCGGGTTCCGGTATCTCGGCATCCCAGTCGAGACGCTCGCGGATCGCGCCCTGCAGCGCTTCCATCTTTTCCCGCTCGCCATGTATCAGGTATAGCGCTGGACGGTGGGCGAAGTGACCGACCCAGTCGAGCAGCTGCGATTGCCCGGCGTGGGCGGAGAAGCCGCCGAGGGTATGGATCTGCGCCTTGACCGCGATGCGCTGGTGGAACACGCGAACCGCGCTGGCGCCGTCGACGATGTTGCGGCCCAGGGTGCCGCGCGCCTGGAAGCCGGGGAATACCACATGGCATTCCGGGCGCCAGAGGTTGTGCTTGAAGTGATGGACGATACGGCCGCCGGTGCACATGCCGCTGCCGGCGATGATGACCGCGCCGCTCTTGATCCGGTTGATCGCCATCGACTCGTCGGCGCTGCGGGTGACGCGCAGCACCGGCAGCCATTCCTCCAGGCGGGTGGTGCCGGTGCCGCGAATGTACTCGCGGTCGCGGTCGTCGAACTCGTTGCTGTGGCGCAGGTAGATGCCATTGGCACGGGCGGCCATCGGGCTGTCGAGGAATACCGCCTGTTGCGGCAGGCGGCCCTCCTGGTAGAAGCGGCCGAGGTAGTAGAGCAGGTCCTGGGTGCGACCGACGGCGAACGACGGGATCAGCACGTTGCCGCCGTCGCGATGCGCCTGGTCGAGAATCGCCGCCAGTTCCTCCAGGGTGTCGTTGCTGTCGCGGTGATCGCGATCGCCGTAGGTGGATTCGAGCATCACCACGTCGGCCCGGTTCAGCGGCGAGGGCGCTCGCATCAACGGCGAGCAGGTGTTGCCGAGGTCGCCGGAAAACACCAGGCGGCGCGGTTGCACCTGGTCGTGGAATTGCACTTCGACGATCGACGAGCCGAGGATGTGCCCGGCGTTGTGAAAGGTCACCCGCACGCCACGAGCGACCGCCACGGTGCTGCCGAGGCTGATCGGCCGGCGCAGCTTGAGCGCGCGTTCGGTGTCGGCCTGGGTATACAGCGGCTTGATGCTCGGCTTGCCGATCCGGTTGCGCCAGCGGTTCTCCCACTCGGCGTCCTTTTCCTGGATGTGCGCGGAGTCCAGCAGCATGAGTTCCAGCAGTTCGCAGGTGGCCTCGGTGGCGAAGATCGGGCCCTTGAAGCCCTCGGCCGCCAGGCGCGGCAGCAGGCCGCTGTGGTCCAGGTGGGCGTGGGAGATGACCACCGCGTCGATGCTCGCGGGATCGAAGGGGAAGGGCGCGCGGTTGCCGTTGTCGGCTTCGCGGCGCCCCTGGCGCATGCCGCATTCGAGCAGGACCTTCACGCCATCGAGGGTTTCCAGCAGATAACAGGAGCCAGTGACCTCCTGGGCGGCGCCTAGAAACGTCAGTGATGCCATCGAGCCTCCTCCGTCAGAGCTCTGTCGACACCCCGATACCTTTCGGGGATCGTGGAATGCCATGGAACCTTCGTACAGGGCCAGGGTGAACGAATCGGGGGCGGGGAGCTTGATGCAGGTCAGCGCCCTTTGCCGTGTGCTGCCTAGACTGCAAGGCACCACTAGGGAGGCTACCCACCATGAGTCAGATTCTGCCCAGTCAGGACGAGTTGCTTGCCCATGCGGCGGCCGAGCCGGCGTTTGCCGCGTGGCTGCAAGGCCATGGTCCGCTCCAGCATAGCGCAGAGACCCGCGCCGCCGTGTTCCGCACCGCTCATCAATTGGTCCAAGCCGGGCTGCAACCGGACCTGGCCAGCGTCTACCAGCTGTTCCGCGCCCTCGACCGGCTGACCGCCAGCGCCCTGCGCATCGTCGTGCACATGACCTACGCCCGGCGCATCCGCCTGGACGGCCAGCCGTTGCAGGCCGAGGATTTCAAGACACAGCCCGAGGGCCACACCGGCGGAGCCCTGAACATGGTCCCGGCCTACGCTGGCTATCTGGCACTCAACGTCCTGACCGGCAAGACTCGCGCCTGGCTGATGGGCCAGGGCCATTGCGTGGCCGCCATCGACGCGCTGAACGTCCTCACCGGCAACCTGCACCCGGAGCAGGAGCGCGCCTATGCCGACGGCGAGGAAGGGCTGAACCGCTTGCTGCAGGACTTCTACGGCTACGCCCAGGCCCCCAACGGCGCACCGGCGGCGCCACTGGGCAGCCACGTGAATCCGCATACCGCCGGCGGTATCGCCGAGGGCGGCTACCTCGGCTTCGCCGAATTGCAGTACGCGCACATGCCGCTGCCCGGCGAGACCCTGGTGGCGTTCCTCTCCGATGGTGCCGCCGAGGAACAGCGCGGCAGCGACTGGATTCCGCGCTGGTGGCGAGCCGAGGATTGCGGGGCGGCGCTGCCGGTGATGATCGCCAATGGCCGGCGCATCGAGCAGCGCACCGAGCTGGGCACCCATGAGGGGCTGGAGGGCTTCAAGCTGCATCTGCGCCGCTGCGGCTTCGATCCGATCAGCTTCGATGGGCGCGACCCGGCCGCCTTCGTCTGTACGCTCTGGGAGATGGAGCAGCGCCTGGAGCGGCGCGTGCAGGAGAAGAACAGCGGCATCCTCCGCTACCCGCTGCCGATTCCCTACGGCATCGCCGAGACGGTCAAGGGCTTCGGCTTCTATGGCGCCGGCAGCAACGCCGCGCACAACCTGCCGCTGCCGGGCAATCCGCATAACGACGAACAGGCCCGGCAACTGTTCAACCAGCATGCAAACGAACTCTGGGTCGAGCCTGAGGCTCTCGAATTGGCCCGCCGGCTGTTCGCCGAGCAGCGCGGCGAGCGTCCCCTCGAACGGGACAACCCGCTGGCCCTGCGCCATCCCATCGAACCGATCATCCCGCCGCTGCGCTATCGCGACGACGCCTGCTCGCCGATGGCCGCGCTGGACCGCTTCTATACCGAACTGGTGGAGGCCAACCCCGACCTGCGCGCCCGGGTCGGCAATCCCGACGAATTGGCCAGCAACCGCCTCGGCGGCGTGCTCAAGGCGCTCAAGCATCGGGTCAGCGAGCCGGAGAGCGAACTGGAATCGGTGAGCGGTCGGGTCATCACCGCGCTCAACGAGGAGGCGGTGGTGTCCGCCTGCCTGGCCAACCAGGGCGGACTCAACCTGGTTGCCAGCTACGAGGCGTTCTGCGTGAAGATGCTCGGCGCGGTGCGCCAGACCCTGATCTTCGCCCGCCAGCAGAAGGAAGTCGGGCGTCCGGCCGGCTGGCTGGGCTGGCCGCTGGTCGCTACTTCGCATACCTGGGAGAACGGCAAGAACCAGCAGTCGCACCAGGACACCACCTTCTGCGAGGCCCTGCTTGGCGAGATGAGCGACATGGTTCGGGTGCTCTTCCCGGCCGATCACAACAGCGCCCTGGCGCTGCTACCGACGATCTACCGCAGCCGGGGGCAACTGGCCTGCCTGGTGATCCCCAAGCGCGACCGGCCGATGGTGTTCGACGCCGTCCAGGCCGAGCGCCTGGCCCGCGACGGCGCGATCCTGGTCGAGGAACGCTGCGGCTCCGATCCGCTGCTGCTGATCGCCAACGGCAGCTACCAGCTCGAACAGATGCGCCGCGCCGCGCAGCGCCTGGCCGAGGCCGGGCAGGCCTACCGGCTGGTCTACCTGCAGGAGCCGGGACGCTTCCGCGCGCCGCGCGATCGCTGGGAGGTCGAGGCGGTGGCCGACGAGGCGCTGGTGGAACGACTGTTCCCGGATAGCCATGAGCGCCGCGTGCTACTCACCCATATGCGCGCGGAAGTGGCGCGCGGTCATCTTTGGCCGATCCTGCCGGATGCCCGGCGCACCTCGGTACTCGGCTATCGCAACCGCGGCGGCACCCTCGACGAGGCGGGCATGCAGTTCGCCAACCGCGCCTGCTGGGGCAACGTGCTGGCGGCTTGCGCCCGCTTGATGGAGGTCCCGCGCACCGCGCTGCTGACCCCGGAGGAAGCGGCGGCGGTGGCCGGCAAGGGCGATCCGGCGTTGTTGCGCTGAGTTCGGCTGCGTATCGGCGGATAACGTCTGTGGCGTTATTCGCCCTGCCGAACGGGGGCGGGTGTCTGGCGAAGGCAGGGTGTGGGCAGGGTATCGGCGGATAGCGTCGGCGACGTCATTCGCCTACGGAGCGGGGGGACGAAGCGGCTTGAGCAGCCCGTCCAGCCCGTCGATCTTCAGTTCCAGGGTCAACTGCATCAGCCGCCCGAGTTCACCAGGCGGGAAGCCTTTCTTGTAGAACCACAGCAGGTACTCCTCCGGCAGGTCGACCAGCATCCGTCCCTGGTACTTGCCGAACGGCATCGGCGTCCTGGCGATCTTCAGCAGATGCTGCTTGTCCAGCATGGCGACCGCGCGGCGCGCTTACTTCTTGCCCTGGATGCGGCAGCTGCCGGCATCGAAGCGTTCGGTGGCGACCGGCTGGTTGGTCTTGTACTCGGTGAAGCTGTAGGTGAGGATCGCGCCGCGGGCGAGCAACTGGCGATAGCCGGTGTTGCTGCACACGCTATCGCCGAGCTGGCTGCGCACGCTGTCCGGGTTGGAGCGCATGCGCTCGGCGTGGCTGGCGCGTACGCTGAGGTGATTGATCAACTGGTTGCCTTCGACGGTGTAGCCCTGGTCGAGGATGTCTTCGTTGATGGCGCGGGGAGTGCCTACGCTGCTTTCCTTGGCCACTTTCTCCAGCATCTTGCTCAGTTCGAAATCCTTGAGCGAGGCGGCATGGGCGGCGGTGGGCAGGACGAAACAAAGGGCAAGGGCCATGAAGCGCGACATCGAAGATCTCCTGGGGCAATAAGCGGATTCGACCGATGGAGGGGGCGAATTGTTTCCGTCGGCCCATTCCCGGGACGGACGGTGGCGAATGGGTGCCATGTTACCGCGTTCGGTGCGGGGCACGGAAACGCAAAAGGGCGACCGAGGGTCGCCCTTTCGTCGATAGCGGTGCGGATCAGCGCAGCTTGATCTCTGTCCAGAGCTTGTTCAGGGCGCGTCGCTGGCGCGAGTTCAGGTCCTTCAGCGGCTCCAGCCTGGCCTGGGTGGTGGCGTCCGGGAACAGGGCGGCGAGCGTCTTGATTTCCGGCTTGATGAAGGGCAGGGCGGCGGCGTTGGGCGTGCCGGTACCGATCTGGTTGGTCAGCTCGGAAGCGTTCCGACCGTCGAGCATGAAGTCGATGAAGCGGTAGGCCAGGTCAGGGTTCTTCGAGCCCTTGTGGATCACCATGTTGTCGATGGCCAGCACCGCACCTTGGCGGGGCAGGGCGAAGTCGACCTTGAAGGCGCGGCCGGCAGCCTCCGCGTCGGCCCTGGCCTGGTACATGTCGCTGGAGTAGCCATGGGCGACCCAGATGTTGCCCAGGGTCAGCTCCTTGATATAGCTCGACGAGTTGAACGCGGCCCAGTACGGCTTGGCCGCGAGGATCAGCGCCTGGGCTTCCTTCCAGTGCTGCGGGTCGGTGTCGTTGGCGGAGTGACCGAGGTACTTCAGGGCGGCGCCGAACAGTTCCTGCGGGTCGTCCATCACCGTGACCCTGCCCTTGATCTTCTCCAGGACCGCCGGGTCGAAGATCACCGACCAGTCGGCGGGGTCGATGCCCAGCTTGTCCAGCTCGGTCTTGTTGTAGCCGACCAGGGTGGTGGTGAAGGCGTAGGGCAGGGAATAGCGGTTGCCCTTGTCGAAATCCTTGTCGAGGTAGCCCGCGGCCTCGTTGCTCAGGTTCGCCAGGCGACTCTTGTCCAGCTCCAGCAGGTCGCCCTTGCGGATCAGCGCCTCGACCGCGTTCTGGGTCGGGATGATCACGTCGTAGCCGCTGGCCCCGGCGGCCAGCTTGGCCATCATTTCCTCGGTGCCGGAATAGAACTCCTGCACCAGCTCGCAGCCACATTGCTGCTCGAAGCGTTTCAGCGTGTCCTCGGCGATGTAGTCGTTCCAGTTGAACAGATACAGCTTCTCGGCGGCGGTGGCCTGGGCGGCTCCTGCCATGAGGGTTGCGACGAGCAACAGCTTTTTCATCATGGTTCCTTGTTACGGGGTGGCAGGGCTCCGGAAACCGGAGCAGGGCAAGGCCGCGGGCCTCTCCGGGAGGCCCGCGGGTTTCGGCGGATCAATGGCCCTTGATGGCGCTGGGGGAGAGTTTCGAGGCGATCACGATCAGCACCAGGGTGAGCAGCATCAGCAGGGTGGAGACGGCGTTCACTTCGGGCGTCACGGCGATCTTGATCATGGTGTAGATCTGCGTCGGCAGGGTGGCGAAGCCGCCGCCGGCGGTGAAGAAGGTGATCACGAAGTCGTCGATGGACAGGGTGAAGGCCATCAGCGCGCCGGCGACGATGCCCGGCATGATCAGCGGCAGGGTCACCAGGCGGAAGCTCTGCCAGGGCGTGGCACCGAGGTCGCGGGCCGCCTCGGTGAGGCTTTCGTCCATGCCCGACATGCGCGCCTGCACCACCAGGGCGACGAAGCCGACCGAGAAGGTGATGTGCGCGAGGGTCACCGAGAGCATGCCCAGGCTCATGTTCAGGCCGATGAAGAAGATCACCAGCGAGACCCCCATCAGGAGTTCCGGAATGGCGATCGGGGTCAGCACCAGCAGGGGCAGCACGCGCAGCTTGAAGCGATGCAGGGCGACCCCGGCGAGGGTGCCGAGCAGGGTCGCCACGCTGGCCGAAACCAGCGCGATGACCAGCGAGTTGGCGGCGGCCTGGAGCATGTCGCGGTTGCCGAACAGCTTGCGGTACCAGTCCAGGGTGAAGCCCACCCACTCGGCGTTCAGCCGCGAGTCGTTGAAGGAGTACAGCACCACGATCACCAGCGGTACGTAGAGGAACAGGTACACCAGCGCGGTGGCGCTCCAGAGCAGGTAGGGCCTACGCATGGGCGCCTCCCTTGCGGGCGCGCGCGGCGCCCATGCCGAGGGCGACCAGCAGCAGGATGCAGCCGGTCAGGGCGATCGACAGCGCGCTGCCGAACGGCCAGTCGCGGGAGTCGAGGAACTGGCTCTTGATCAGGTTGCCGATCATGATGCCGTCGGTACCGCCGACCAGGTCGGGGATGGCGAACATTCCCAGAACCGGGATGAATACCAGTGCCGCGCCGGCGGCCACGCCCGGCAGCGAGAGCGGGAAGGTCACCCGCCAGAAGCGTTGCCAACGACCGGCGCCGAGGTCCTGGGCGGCGTCCAGCAGGGCCGGGTCGTGTTTCTCCAGGTTGGCGTAGAGCGGCAGGATCATGAACGGCAGGTGCACGTAGACCATGCACAGGATCACCGCGAACGGGGTGAACATCAGGCTGATCGGCTGCGCGCCGAACAGGTCCAGCGCGGCGTTGATCCCGCGGGTCAGGGCACCGGACGGCGAGAGGATGATCATCCAGGCGTAGACGCGTACCAGCAGGTTGCTCCAGAACGGCAGGATCACCAGCAGGATCAGCAGGTTGCGCCACTTCGCCGGGGCCCGGGCGAGGGTGGTCGCCACCGGGTAGGCGAGCAGCAGGCAGGCCAGGGTGGTGACCAGGGCGTAGCCGAAGGATTTGACGAACAGTTGCAGGTACACCCAGCTCTCGGTGAGCCGGGTGTAGTTCTCCACGCTGAGGTCGTAGACGGTCTGCCCGTCCTCGCTGTACATCCAGGGCGCCAGGCCGCCGTAGTCGCCGGGAAAGCGGAACGAGGCGAACAGCATGATCAGCGCCGGAACCAGGAAGAAGAACAGCAGATACGCTTGCGGCGGCCAGACCAGCAGCCACTTGCCGAGGTTCTTTCTCATCGTGTCAGGCCCTGACCAGATGGCCGGCATCGAAGCGCCAGGCGGCTTCCACCGCGTCGCCCACCTCGAAGAACTTGGCTCGGCCGGGCGTGGCGTTGGGCAGCAGGGTTTCCAGGCGCTCGCCGTTCTCCAGTTCGACGATGTACAGGGTCACGTCGCCCAGGTAGAGCAGTTCGGCGACGCGACCGCGGAAGTGCACCTCGTCGCTGTCGGCGGTGACGCTCTGCGCCAGGCGGATCTTCTCCGGCCGCAGGGTCAGCACGCAGGCCTCGCCGGGCTGGGCGTCGAAGGATTTCAGCGCCTGGACCTCGCCCAGGCCCCTGAGGTCGATGCGCACGCGCTCGCCGTCGACCGCCTCGACCGTGGCGTCGAGCAGGTTGCACTGGCCGATGAAGTCGGCGACGAAACGACTGCGCGGGAAGCTGTAGATGGTTTCCGGGGCGTCCAGTTGCTCCACCCGGCCCTGGTTCATCACCGCGATGCGGTGCGACAGCGCCAGGGCTTCGCCCTGATCGTGGGTGACATAGACGAAGGTGATGCCGACGTCCTTCTGCAGGTTGATCAGTTCGATCTGCATTTCTTCGCGCAGCTTGGCGTCCAGCGCCGACAGCGGTTCGTCGAGCAGCAGCAGGCGCGGCCGGTTGACCAGCGCGCGGGCGATCGCCACGCGCTGGCGCTGGCCGCCGGAAAGCTGTGTCGGCATGCGCCCGCCCTTGTCCGCCAGGCGCACGTCCTTCAGGGCCTGTTCGACGCGGGCGTCGATCTCGCTCTTCGCCACTCCGGCCATCTTCAGCGGGAAGGCGATGTTCTGCGCCACGCTCATGTGCGGGAACAGCGCGTAGCTCTGGAACACCGTATGCACCGGGCGCTTCTCCGGCTCGACGCCGGCGAGGTCCTGGCCGTTGAGGCGGATCTCGCCGCTGTCCGGCTGGTCGAAGCCGGCGAGCATGCGCAGGAGGGTGGTCTTGCCGCACCCGGAAGGGCCGAGGAGGGTGAAGAATTCGCCGGTGTTGATCGTCAGGCTGACATTGTCGACGGCGGTGAAGTCGCCGAAGCGGCGGGTCACGTTGCGGATCTCGAGCAAGGGGGGCGTCACTCGTCTGGAGAGGCAGTAAGGTCAGCGGGCGGAGCCGGCTGCCCGGTGTCGAAAAAGGGGGCGGATTATAGGGATCGCATCCCGCTCTAACTAGACGTCTGAGGCCCCTGTGAAGAATTTTTTTTCGCGGCCTCGGAAGTTGTCCGACAAAGCAGGAGCCACGCGGGCTCTGATAGAATTTCGCGGTCGCTTTCCAGCCCGTATCCTCGAGTCTTCGATGTTCCTTCGCCCGTCCTTTCCGTATCGGGAGCCTGCCCGATGAGCCATGCCGTTTCCCGCTTGCGCCAGGAGCGCCTGGCGCGCAGCCTGAAACCCTTCGTCGCGCGCGGTTCGCGCATGCCGCGCTGCGAAGGCTGTCGGCTGCTGCCGAGCTATTGCATGTGCGCCTGGCGGCCGCGGGTCGAGGCGCGCGCAGGCATGTGCCTGGTCATGCACGACATCGAGGCGCTGAAACCGACCAACACCGGCTGGCTGATCGCCGATACCGTGGCCGACACCTTCGCCTTCGGCTGGTCGCGCACCGAGGTCGACCCGCGCTTGCTGGAGTTGCTGGCCGACCCGCAGTGGCAGCCATACCTGGTGTTCCCCGGCGAATACGTGGCGGCGGAGCGGGTGGTGAACGAGGTCGCCCCGCTGGCGGAAGGCAAGCGACCGCTGTTCATCCTGCTCGACGCGACCTGGACCGAGGCGCGCAAGATGTTCCGCAAGAGTCCTTACCTGGAGCCGTTCCCGGTGCTCAGCCTGCTGCCCGAGCAGCTCTCGCGCTATCGCCTGCGTCGCTCGACCCGTGGCGAGCACCTGTGCACCGCCGAAGTGGCGGCGCTGTGCCTGGAGCTGGCTGGCGACGAGGCCGCGGGCGAGGCGCTCGGCGCCTACCTGGAGGTGTTCAGCGAGCGCTACCTGGGCGCCAAGCGGCACATTCCGCTGGACGAGGCCAGCCCGGCGCACCGTGCCCTGGCGCCGTTCCGTGGCTGAGTGTCAGGCCGGGCGCGCTTCGGCGGCGAGCTTGCGCGGCCACAACTGCGCCACCAGCATGCCCGCCAGCATCAGCGCGCAACCGAAATAGCCGCGCAGGTGCAGGGTCTCGGCGAGGAACAGGGCGCCGGCGATGGCGGCGAACACCGCTTCCAGGGACAGGATGATCGCCGCATGGGAAGCGATGGCGTGCTTCTGCGCCACCACCTGCAGGGTGAAGCCGGTGCCGACGCCGAGCAGGCCGCCGTATAGCAGGGCGGGACCGGCCTGGACGATGGCGTCCCAGTGGATTTCCTCGAAGACCAGTGCCAGCAGCAGGCTGACCGCCGCGCAGGTGGCGAACTGCAGGAAGGCCAGGCGGATCGGGTCGTAGCGGCTGGCGAACAGGCCTACCAGCAGGACGTGCGCGCCCCAGACCACCGCGCCGGCCAGTTGCAGCCAGTCGCCGGAGGCGACCTGGAAGCCCGGGCCGATGCTCAGCAGGGCCATGCCGAGCACCGCCAGCGACGCCCCCAGCCAGGTGCCCGCGCCGGTGCGCTGGCCGAACAGCAGGCCGAGCAACGGCACGACGATCACGTAGAGCCCGGTGATGAAGCCGGAGTTGGTCACGCTGGTGAACAGCAGGCCGACCTGCTGCAGGTTGATCCCGGTGGTCAGGGCGACGCCGAGGATCACACCGGCGAGCAACTGTCCGCGATTGAAGGGTTGCGCGCCGTCGCGTCGCGAGCGCAGCATCAGCAGTGGCACCAGCACCAGGGCACCGAGGACGAAGCGCAGGCCGGTATAGAGGAACGGCCCGATGGCGTCCATCCCCAGGCGCTGGGCGACGAACGACACCCCCCAGATCATGGCGGTGATCAGCATCAGGACATCGGCACGCAGGGCTTGGCTTCGCATGGCTCGCTCGACGGGGCGGGGAGGGTCCGCCACTCTGCCAGCAAGCCGGGGTGTTTGAAAAGACGAACGCGGTGTACGAGGTATCCCTCATTCGGCTTGACCGGTCCGCCCTCGGTCGGCATCCTGAGCGCCGCCTCGGCTGGGCCGAACAAACTAGGACATGTCATGGCTTCTTACGAGATCCTGATCGCCGACGATCACCCCCTGTTTCGCAGCGCTTTGCACCAGGCCCTCACCCTCGGGCTGGGCCCCGACGTGCGCCTGGTGGAAGCCGCCAGCATCGCCGAACTGGAAGCGCGGCTGAACGAGAAGGCCGATTGGGATCTGGTCCTGCTGGACCTCAACATGCCGGGGGCCTATGGCTTCTCCGGCCTGGTGCTGTTGCGCGGGCAATACCCGCAGGTGCCGGTGGTGATGATCTCGGCACAGGAGGAGGCCGCGGTGGTGCAGCGCTCCCGCG
Organism: Pseudomonas sp. 22490; assembly: GCF_052044465.1. Classification (NCBI taxonomy): domain Bacteria; kingdom Pseudomonadati; phylum Pseudomonadota; class Gammaproteobacteria; order Pseudomonadales; family Pseudomonadaceae; genus Pseudomonas; species Pseudomonas sp. 22490. The sequence goes on from NZ_JBQENS010000006.1 coordinate 271,237, forward strand.
AGTTCGGCGCCAGCGGCTTCATTCCCAAGTCCAGTCCGCTGGAAACCCTGCAGCAGGCGGTGCGCGCGGTGCTCGACGGGGACACCTGGTGGCCGCCGCAGGATGCCGCCGCCGAAGCCCTCAGCGAGGAGGCCAAGGCCGCCAGCGCCGGGCTCGCCAGCCTCACCCCGCAACAGTTCAGGGTACTCACCATGGTCTGCGAAGGGTTGCTGAACAAGCAGATCGCCTACGACCTGAACGTTTCCGAGGCGACGGTGAAGGCCCACGTCACGGCGATCTTCCGCAAGCTCAACGTGCGCACCCGGACCCAGGCCGCGCTGCTGCTGCAACAAATGGAGACGGTTCCCGCTTCTCATTGAGAGACGGCTTAACGCTTTTTTGACCAGCCGGCGGCTAGACTGCCGGCCTTCCGAATCGATGAGAACCCGACGTGTCGCCTTCCCCCTTCAAAGGCCAGACCGGCCTCAAGCGTATCCTCAACGCCACCGGCTATTCCCTCGCAGGTTTCCTCGCCGCCTTCCGCGGTGAAGCCGCCTTCCGCCAACTGGTGCTGCTCAACGTGGTGCTGATCCCGGTGGCCTTCCTCCTCGACGTCAGTCGCGGCGAACGCGCGCTGATGATCGCGGTGTGCCTGCTGGCGCTGATCGTCGAGCTGCTCAACTCGGCGATCGAGGCCACCGTCGACCGCGTCTCGCTGGAACGCCACCCTCTGTCGAAGAATGCCAAGGACATGGGCAGCGCCGCGCAGTTCGTGGCCCTCACCGTGATCACCGTGACCTGGGCGACCATCCTGCTGGGCTGATCTACGCGGACATGAAAAAGCCGGAGGCAGCGATGCCTCCGGCTTTTTCTTGCGTGCGAGGGCGGCGGCTCAGGCCGCCGCGTCGAAGCTGTCGGCCCGCGCCATGTTCCACATGCGCTCGTAGAACTCGCCCTCGATCTTGCCGGAAAGCAGTTCGCCCGGCTTGAGGAAGTAGTGCAGCTGCGAGAACAGGCGGATCTCGGTGTCGGTGATGCGTCGCACCAGGTGCTTGGCTTCGAGCTGCGAGGGATGTTCCAGGCCCGCCGCGGCGAGCATCTCGGCCAGGCCCTTGAGGGTGTTGCGATGGAAGTTGCGCACCCGCTCGGCCTTGTCCGGCACCACCAGCGCGCGCTGGCGCAGCGGGTCCTGGGTGGCGACGCCGGTCGGGCACTTGTTGGTATGGCAGCTCTGCGACTGGATGCAGCCGATGGCGAACATGAAGCCGCGCGCCGAGTTGGCCCAATCCGCGCCGGTGGCCAGGACGCTGGCGATATCGAAGGCGCTGACGATCTTGCCGCTGGCGCCGACCTTGATCTTGTCGCGCAGGTTGAGGCCGACCAGGGTGTTGTGGACGAACAGCAGGCCTTCGCGCAGCGGCACGCCGATATGGTCGGTGAACTCCAGCGGCGCCGCGCCGGTGCCGCCTTCCTTGCCGTCGACGACGATGAAGTCGGGGAGGATGCCGGTCTCCAGCATGGCCTTGGCGATGCCCATGAACTCCCATGGATGGCCCAGGCAGAACTTGAAGCCGACCGGCTTGCCGCCGGACAGTTCGCGCAGCTGGGCGATGAACTGCATCAGCTCGATCGGCGTGGAGAAGGCGCTGTGGCGCGACGGCGAAACGCAATCCTCACCCATCGGCACGCCACGGGTGGCGGCGATCTCGGGGGTGACCTTGTGCTTGGGCAGGATACCGCCGTGTCCCGGCTTGGCGCCCTGGCTGAGCTTGATCTCGATCATCTTCACCTGCGGGTCGAGGGCCTGGGCGGCGAAGCGCTCAGGGTCGAACTTGCCATCGCGGGTGCGGCACCCGAAGTAGCCGCTGCCCAGTTCCCAGACCAGGTCGCCGCCGTTCTCGCGGTGATAGGGACTGATGCTGCCCTCGCCGGTGTCGTGGTAGAAGTTGCCCATCTGCGCGCCACGGTTCAGCGAGCGAATGGCGTTGGCGCTGAGGGCGCCGAAACTCATCGCCGAGACGTTGAACAGCGAAGCGGAGTACGGCTTGCTGCATTGTGGCCCGCCGATGTCGACGCGGAACTCGCAGGGATCGCTGAGTGGCGCCGGACGCATCGAGTGGCTGATGAATTCGTAGCCGGCGGTGTACACGTCGATCAGGGTGCCGAAGGGCTTCTCCGAGCTTTCGTTCTTCGCCCGCGAGTAGACCAGCGAGCGCTGGGCGCGGGAGAAGGGCAGGGCGTCGCCGTCGGCTTCCAGCAGGTACTGGCGGATCTCCGGGCGGATGCCTTCCACCAGATAGCGGATGTTGCCCAGGATCGGATAGTTGCGGCGCACCGCGTGGGGCGTCTGGATCAGGTCGAACAAGCCGAGCAGGCTCAGGGCCACGCCCAGGAGGGTGAACGGCCAGAGCCATTCGGTGCTGCCGAGGAACGGCAGGCTGAGCAAGGTGAACAGGGCGATACAGGCGAAAAACGCATAGCGACTGCGGATTCCACGGTCATCTGGCCACCCATTCCATGAGCATCTGACCACCGATTCCACGGTGATCCGGCCACCCATTCCACGCGCATCCGGCCACTGATTCCACGGCCATCCGGCCACTCAACCGGGCAGGCAGTAACGCAGGATTTCTTCACTACCATCGACCTCTTTTTCGAAGCAGAGAGGTCGTCGTGGAGCGTTTATCCATGCGTAAGATTCGCGAAGTACTACGTCTCAAGTTCGAGGTCGGACTATCGGCTCGCCAGATTGCGGTCAGCGTGCAGGTCGGTCGTGTCACCGTCGGCGACTACCTCAATCGTTTTGCCGCCAGCGGTCTCAGTTGGCCCTGTTCGTTGTCCGATGCCGAGTTGGAGCAGCAACTGTTCCCGCCGGCCCCGGCGGTTGCCAGTGAGAAGCGGCCTTTACCCGATTGGGCATGGGTGCATGCCGAACTGCGCCGCCCCGGGGTGACCCTGGCGCTGCTCTGGCAGGAGTACCGCCTGAGCCAGCCTCAGGGCTTTCAGTACAGCTGGTTCTGTGAGCACTACCGAGCCTGGCAGGGCAAGTTGGACGTGGTGATGCGTCAGGAGCACCGCGTCGGCGAGAAGCTGTTCGTCGACTATGCCGGCCAGACGGTGCCGGTTATCGATCGCCACAGCGGCGAGATCCGCCAGGCGCAGGTGTTCGTCGCGGTGCTCGGCGCGTCCAGCTACACCTTCGCCGAAGCCACCTGGTCGCAGCAGCTGCCGGACTGGCTAGGCTCCCATGCCCGCTGCTTCGCCTTCCTCGGCGGCGTGCCGGAGATCGTGGTGCCGGACAACCTGCGCAGCGCGGTGAGCAAGAGTCACCGCTACGAGCCGGACATCAACCCCAGCTACCGCGATCTGGCCGAGCACTATGGCGTGGCGGTGGTGCCGGCGCGGGCACGCAAACCGCGCGACAAGGCCAAGGCCGAAGTCGGCGTGCAGGTGGTCGAGCGTTGGATCCTCGCCGCACTGAGGAATCGGCAGTTCTTCTCCCTGGATGAACTCAACACGGCCATCGCCGGGCTGCTGGAGCGGCTCAACCAACGCCCGTTCAAGAAGCTGCCGGGCTCCCGGCAGTCGGCCTTCGACAGCCTGGATCGTCCGGCGCTGCGCCCCCTGCCGGAGCAACCCTACGTCTACGCCGAGTGGAAGAAGGCGCGGGTGCACATCGACTACCACGTCGAGGTCGATGGGCATTACTACTCGGTGCCGTATCAACTGGTGAAGAAGCAGCTGGAGGTGCGCCTGACGGCGCGCACCGTCGAGTTTTTCCACGCCAACCAGCGAGTGGCCAGCCACCTGCGCTCAATGCACAAGGGCAGGCACAGCACGCAGGCCGAGCACATGCCCAAGAGCCATCGCGAGCATGCCGAGTGGACGCCGCAACGGCTGATCCGCTGGGCCGAGCAGACCGGGCCGAACACCGCCGGCGTGATCCGGCACATCCTCGAACGGCGCATCCATCCGCAGCAGGGCTACCGGGCCTGCCTGGGCATCCTGCGCCTGGGTAAAACCCACGGTGAGGCGCGTCTGGAGTTGGCCTGCCGTCGCGCCATCAGCCTCGGCACGTGCAGCTACAAGAGCCTCGAATCGATCCTGCGCCAGGGGCTGGAAAACCTGCCGCTAGCTCAAACCAACCTGCCGCTGCTGCCGGACGACCACGCCAACCTGCGCGGATCCGCCTACTACCACTGACCCCAAGGAATCCCACCATGCTGCCCCATCCGACCCTGGACAAGCTGCAAACCCTGCGCCTGCACGGCATGCTCAAGGCGCTGAATGAACAACTGAAAACCCCGGACATCGACAGCCTGAGCTTCGAAGAACGCCTCGGCCTGCTGGTCGACCGCGAGCTGACCGAACGCGATGACAAGCGCCTGAGCAGCCGCCTGCGCCAGGCCCGGCTCAAGCACAACGCCTGCCTCGAAGACATCGACTACCGCAGCCCGCGCGGACTGGATAAGGCGCTGATCCTGCAACTGAGCAGTGGCCAGTGGCTGCGCGACGGCCTCAACCTGATCATCGGCGGCCCCACCGGTGTCGGTAAAACCTGGCTGGCCTGTGCCCTGGCCCACCAGGCCTGCCGGGAGGGCTACAGCGTGCGCTACCTGCGCCTGCCACGTTTGCTGGAAGAACTGGGTCTGGCCCATGGCGACGGCCGCTTCGCCAAGCTGATGAGCAGCTACGCCAAGACCGACCTGCTGATCCTCGACGACTGGGGCCTGGCCCCGTTCACCGCCGAACAGCGGCGCGACATGCTGGAGCTACTGGACGACCGCTACGGCCAGCGCTCGACCATCGTCACCAGCCAGATGCCGGTGGACAACTGGCACGAGCTGATCGGCGACCCGACCCTGGCCGACGCCATCCTCGACCGCCTGGTGCACAACGCTTATCGGATCAATCTGAAGGGTGAATCAATGCGCAAACGGACGCAGAAATTGACGACGCCGGGCACCTCAGACTAACAATGCCACCCCTGCGTCGCTGCGCTCCGACTGCCCGGCCGGATGGCCGTGGAACAGGTGGCCAGATGGCCGTGGAATGCCTGGCCAGATGAGCGTGGACTGGGTGGCCGGATGGTGTGGAATCCGCA